>DASUFM010000677.1:0-8080 GCA_036274535.1 Blastocatellia bacterium | reverse complement strand
CGCTGCCTGCCGCCGTATCGCGGCGTTCGTCTGGTCGAAGATCGCAATCAGGTCCGCCACCACGCGCTGCGCGATTGCCGAATCGGCGTAACGGCAACTGATCGTCAGTGACTCCGGCGCGTCGGGGTAATAATTGCGCATTTTGACCTCGATCTTGATCGCCTTGCGCAATCGCTCGACCGCGGCGGCCGGAGCCGGGGCCACTCCTGGCGCCTGATGGTAAAGGTCGTAGCGGCGGACGATCTCCGTCAGACTTCCTTGACTGGTCATTTGCTGCGTCAAAGCGCCGAGAGGCGGAGGGGACAGCGAAGGGTCATTATTGCCCTGGTTTGAGATGACGATTAACGCATGAGATTCATAGACATTGGGAATTCGCCTGATGATCATAAATGTCGCAATTGACACGGAAGCGGCCACCAGGAGAATCAGTAGCTTCTTCCGCCACAGGATTCCCGTATATTCAGACAGGCCTCGCGGTCTCAAGATTTCCATAATTACCTCAACTGCTCCTTCCAAGCTTCAACTTGATACCTGTAGCCACAGAAAACAGAAACAGGCTGAATAAGAGCAGGATCAACGGCTCATCCTCGGTGAAGATGAACGACCTCTTGTTGCTGATGATCAGCAGAATGAAAGCCATAAAACCAATGACCTTCAACAGGCTGCGAATAATGTTTGACTGACAGCGCATGGTTCTCCCTCGCTTCCCAGCGGTCTCTATGGCTATATGTAGACGCACGAATCCACTGGTTGTGTATACCGTAAAGGAAACCTCGGCGCCGAGGTGGCGTACCAGTTGCCCAGCAGACCCGGTCTTTGTGGGAAAGTATCAGGTCATGTCCGATATGGCGCGGTTATCTATTTGTTCTTCTGAGCGGCAGAGGTAAGGAAAAGCTCTGGGGGCAGATCCTTTACTGCTTATCCATTATCAAGTTGACTCGTTTCTACAAACCTTGTTTCTTCCCGATCTTGCTTCTTTCCTGGCATTATTACTTATGGTACTGCCAGCCATCACCCTCCATGCCCTTTTGGCCTATTTCGGTGTGGCTATATGCAACACCGAACGTGGCCGAAAGCCACAAAATCAATACTCAATCCACCTGTTCGCGCCAATTGACAATAATAAGTTGTTCATTATTACTTCCTATGTTCATTGCGCTAGTTTCGCTGGGAAATAAAGTTTGCAAGAGATATGCCAATCGTTTTACTCACCGAGGCCGGTTACGCCTTGCAAACGAATAACAGTCGTATAGTGAGCAAGTCGTAAAGCCATGCGGTAGATCACCAACTGCTTAGCGAATAGAGCGCTGGAAAATAATTTCAGGAGCTTCGAACATTCTACGAAGATTTTCGTTGACATCTACGAAGGTCTTCGTTTATTTTGCCGGGCAGAGTTGAGCAGGAGGGGCAGCAGTCAAAATAGTTGGAACCGGACTGGGTTTCGGAATCGGGTGTTCCAACTTCTGACTCCACGCTTCTCGTTTCAAATGGAGCGCAAGATGAGCAAGACGAATCTACCCAGACCGACCGACGCGGAACTCGTGATATTGAGGGCGCTGTGGAAACTCGGTCCTTCGACTGTCCGGCGGGTGCATGATGAACTCAATCAGAATCAGCCGACTGGATATACGACGGTTCTCAAAATGCTTCAGATCATGACCGAAAAGGGACTGGTCGGCCGCGATGAGAGCGAGCGCACACACGTCTATGAGGCGGCGTTGCCTGAAGAAGAAACGCAGAAACAGCTCGTGAACGACCTGATGGATAGAGCATTCGGGGGCTCAGCTCGGAATCTCGTGCTTCATGCCCTTTCAGCCAAGCAGGCTTCCAGAAAAGAGCTTGCGCAAATTCGCAAGCTTCTGGACGAACTCGAAGGAGGCGCCAAATGAATTCCATCGAAACGATGCCGACAGTTGAGGCTCTGGGGTGGACGCTGGTTCACTTTCTTTGGCAGGGCGCGATTGTGGCGCTGAGCCTCGCGCTCGTCCGCGGCGCGTTCAAGCGTCGCACGGCCGATTTCCGCTACCTTGTCTCCTGCGCCGCGATGCTGCTGATGCTCGCTTTGCCTGTCATTACTTTTATTACACTGTCTTCCACAGTCCGGGGGGCGCAAATCGTGATAGGCGCCCCTCCTGCGCCGCCGAAGCAAACCGCGAAGACAGATTCACTGAAAAGCGAACTCGGCGATGATTCGCCCGTCGTCGGAGAGTTGAACCAGTCGCCTAAGCCGACCTCTCCAGGGCGCCAACTGCGCGAGTTATTCTCCGGGGTCGCGCCGTGGCTAACGTGGCTGTGGCTTGCAGGCGTCATCTTACTTTCGCTGCGTATGCTCGGCGGATGGGTCTATGCCCGGCGTCTGAAGAGTTACAGAACAGGTCCGCTCCCTGACGAGTGGCGCCTCAGATTCGCGGAGCTTTGTCACGAGATTCGCGTTCTTCGTCCTGTTCGGCTTCTGGAATCGGCTATGGTCCAGGTCCCGACTGTGATCGGCTGGTTGCGGCCTGTGGTCCTAATTCCCGCAGGCGCGCTCGTGGGTCTCGCGCCACGCCAACTTGAAGCCGTCATTGCGCACGAGCTTGCGCACATCCGCAGATATGATTACCTGGTAAACTTGCTGCAAACGGCGGTCGAGATACTTCTGTTTTATCACCCGGCGGTCTGGTTTGTATCGAGGGAGATACGCCAGGAGCGAGAACATTGCTGCGACGATGTCGCGGTTGAGGTCTGCGGCGACGCTTTGATTTATGCCCGCGCGCTCACTGAAATCGAGGCGCTACGCGATACGGGGCCGCGACTGGCGATGGCTGCCGACGGCGGCTCGCTGCTTTCGCGAATTCAGCGCATCGTCGGAAGCTCGCCTCGTAGATCCGAGCAGACAGCTTCATGGGTCGCCGGGGCGATAGTCTTCGCAATAGTTTTTGTGTCCGCCGCCTGGGCCCAGCTTGGCGCCTCGAAGACCCGGACGAATGAATTCGCCGCTATGAAAACGCCGTCGCGGCAGGCGACGGGCGACACGCCTGCCGCGTATCCACGCGGCGCCGCTTCGCGTGAAGATAAATCCTCTGGCAAGGATGCTGTAAAAAGCGAAGCCGTCGAAGAGAGCAAAGACCTGGCCGACGAGACGCCCGCCATCGAGCCACAGCAGTCTCAAGGCGGCGGCTCGAGTTTCATTGAGGAGATGAACGCGCTCGGCTACACCAATCTTTCCGTAGATGATTTCATTGCTCTCAAGAACCAGGGCGTCACCCCGGCGCTGGTCAGAGAGTTAAAGGCCCAGGGGTACGACAAACTCCCGGTCGAACAACTGCTGAGACTCGCTTCCAATGGCGTGGCGCCGCAATTCATCAAGGACCTCAAGGGCGCGGGGCTTGAGCGGGCCCCGATTGAATCTCTCATCCGTCTGCAAAATCATGGCGTAAGCGCCAGGCTCATCAGGGAACTCGGCGAGCTTGGATACAAGAACCTTTCCGCCGATCAACTCTCGCAAGTGGCCGGTCATGGAGTCACATCACAGTTCATACGAGGACTTCAATCCGCAGGATACAGGAACCTGGCGATCGATGAGGTCATCCGCGCCCACGACCATGGCGTCGACGCCGAGTTCATCAAAGCGGTTCGTGAGCAGGAGTATGACGGCCTTACCCTGGCCCGGGTGATCCAAGCGCATGATCATGGCGTCGGCGTCGAGTTCATGCGCGAGATGAACTCGGCCGGGTTTGGGCGTCTTCCTCTTGATCTGCTCGTCCGCTCTAAAGATCACGGCGTCGATCCGGCATTCATACGAAAGGTTCGCTCCGCGGGCTATTCGAACGCCACGCTCGATCAGATCATCAGAGCCAGAGATCACGGCGTGACTTCCGATTACATCGAAGGCATCCGCAAAGCCGGCTACGACAATGCGCCGTTGGACCAACTCGTCCGAATGAGGGATCACGGCGTTGACGCCGAGTTTATTCGGCGCGCGAAATCTCACGGATTTCAAAACCTTTCAGTGGACCAGTTAATTCGGTTGCGCGACGCAGGGGTTATATAGCAGGCGTCCTGAATGCCGTGATATCCAGTGCGGCTGCGCAAGGCCGGGTTTCTATCTGACAACCAATTCTCGGAGATAAAGAAGATGAAAACTTTGACCGGTATTGTCGGCGCAGTATTTGTGTGCCTGGGCGCCGCCCTCGCAGTTTCGCTCAGTTCATCCACTGTAGCTCAGAGCCGGTTCGCCGGCCAGTGGCTCATCGAGTTCAACCCGTTCAAGTCCGTTCCGGGCCGCGTGCAGCTCTCGCTGCAGTACGAAACCGAAGGTGGCGGGCGCAGCAACCACTCTCACCTGATTGCGCGCGAGCAGTTGCAGGGGCTTTCGGAGGCGCAGGCGATGTCGTCTGGAGTAGCCGTTCGGTTTCAGATCCGGCGCGACGCAGGCTCGTTCAATTGCGAAGGCTGGTTCAGGGAAGGCAATGGGTCGGGCCACTTCGTGTTCGCCGGCAATCAGAGCTATGTTTCGGAGCTTAGACGACTAGGTTATGAAACTCCGACCGATCAGCAACTGTTTCGTCTCGGACTAAGCGATGTGAGCTACGCCCTCATCGAAGAACTCCGCGCCCAAGGGTACGAGCGATCGTCAATCGATCAACTGGTCCGCGTTGGCGATCATGGTGTCACAATCAATTATCTACGGGAGATTGGCGCGCTCGGCTATCGCGTAGGGCAGGTCGAAAAATTGATTCATATGCGCGATCACGGAGTTACTCCTGATTTTATTCGCGATCTTCAGGCGCTGGGATATCGCGAGCTTTCCGCAGAGCAGCTCGTTCGCGCAAGAGACCATGGCGTCACTCCCGATTTCGTGAGCGAGATTCGCGATCTGGGGTACACCAATCTCTCGCTTGAGAACTTCGTCCGCATGCGCGATCACGGAGTCACGCCCGAATTCGTCAAGGGAGTCAGGCAGGCAGGCTTCGAAAACATTTCGGCGGAGGATCTTGTCCGAGCGCGCGATCACGGTGTCACTCCTCAATATATTCAGAAACTCCGCTCAAACGGGGTTCAGAATCTCACCATCGATCAGGTCATCCGATTGCGGGATCACGGCATCGAATGATAAAGGAGGAACAACTCATGAACAGATCGAAAGCGTTTTTGCTCGGCGGCGTTGCCGCGATGATCGGACTGATGACATTTGCCATAGCGCCTCGCTTCGCGTCATCGAGCGCGCAAAATACGACAACCGTGATAACCGGCCAGTGGGCCGTCTCTTTGTCGAAGGCGGATGGGGTTGTGCAACTCACGCTCCGGCGCACAGGCCCGGACTGGAATTTCAATTCATCGAATAGCCTCCCTCTGAGCCAGTTGCGCGGGCTGACCGCCGCCGAGTTGCGCTCGGACGGCGGCGCTGTGAGGTTTGAAATCGTTAGAGATGCGGGGACGCTTCAGTGCGAGGGGTGGTTTAAAAACGGCAGAGGGTCGGGGACTTTCGTCTTCAATCCGAATCGGAATTATGTCTCAGAGATGCGCAGCCTCGGATATGACAAACTCCCGGACGACCAGATATTTTCGCTCGCCCTGCACGATGTGCGCCTGGATTTCGTTCGTGGGTTGATGGCGGCGGGTTACGAGCGCACAGACATTGATCAACTCGTCGGCATGCGAATTCATGGGGTCACTCTGGATTTCATAGCCGACCTTCGCTCGCTTGGCTATGACCGCCCGCCAACGGACGATCTTGTCAGCATGCGCATTCACGGAGTGAGCGCGGATTTCATTCGCGACTTGAAGGGGCTCGGATACGAAAGCGTCGCGATAGATGAGCTTGTCAGTATGAAGATTCACGGTGTTGAGACGGACTTCATACGCGAACTCAAGGAACTGGGATACGACCGTGTCCCGGCAGATGAACTTGTCAGCATGAGAATCCATAGCGTCACCACAAAATTCATAAAGGAGTTGAAGACTTTCGGCTACGAAAGCGTTGCCGTAGATGAGCTTGTCAGCATGAAGATTCATGGCGTGACGCCCGATTTCATCCGTCGAATGAAGGATCGGGGGGTAAAGGACCTTTCAATCGAGCAGCTTATCTCGCTGCGCATTCACGGACTCGACCGATGACCATCTCGGTTCTGTCCCCGCCGACTATGGCGTTCCCCTGACACGTCAGGGAAACGCCATAAATGCGTTGTAGGTGGAGTCCATACTCTTTCGCCTGACCACGCATGTTGTTCGCGGTATTGGCGTCGACCGCGTAAATCAGCCATTGCGCTTCGGCCTGACGGCCGCGCAGGAAATCCCGCTCGAAATTTTCAGGGATCACACAGATTGCGCTGATAATTGGGCTTGCTGTTAAGCTCCTTAGATGTCAGAGGTTACGAAGGTGGAACGGATTGTGGCGAGGGTTTTTGACGGAAGGCGCCGAAGAGTTCGGCGCCGATATGTCGGCGCGCGCCGAACTCTCGGCGCCATTCTCTTCATGTCCTTGCGGTAAGGCGGTAATCGCTGCGGCTCATCACCCATCTGCCGAACGGCGCGGGATCGGCGTATGGCTCGGTTCGTCCATAAGAAACTAAAGAGTCATTCCTGATACGCCAAATATTCGCGAATCCGCACACCCGCAAAATATCCTCGGCGATTTGGCGAGAACGCTTTGTATAAGTATAAAAAAATCCGAGACGCCGGAATATTTTCAGTGACGCCAGGGAAGCAATTCTAGACGGCGCGTTTTCAGTGACGGAATGGGCCGGTTCAAATTCTTCCGCAGCCGGAATGGAACCATCGATCATTTTTTTCCGGGAATGAGCTTTTAAGACCAAGATATGTGGTGAGTCACTGCAACTTGGTATGAAACGTGCCTTTGATAACTACTATTGATACCGAGAAAGCTTAAGTTCGACTTGCGTGTTCAGCCGCTTCCTTACGGTCGCGGCGCTGTGCCGCGCGTAAGCAAGTGTTCCTGGATACAAGCGTTGACAACGATTTATGCGGGTGCGCGAATTCGCCGGTAAATTGCCCTGATTCCAAATCAGGCTCCGGCTGGGCGCATTCAAGATTGACAACACATTCTTAAATATTAAGAGGAGGATAGTCATGGCACAGACAGGGACATCAACAGCAACCTGGCCGAAATCGGTTCCGGAAGAAGCCGAGAAGCGCACGGAAGGAGTGGTCGCTCGGACAATCGAGGAACAGACGGCCAAAATACCGTCAGACATCTTTCTTTGGGGAGCCCTCGGCGCCGTTGGCGTTTCGCTCTACCTGGAACTGACGGGCAACATAGAAAAGAGTCATTTTGTAGGCTTCTGGGTGTCGCCGCTTTTGTTGCTCGGCATCTATAACAAGCTGGTCAAAGTGGCGGGTTCGGATCGCCTTTCCCGTTGATCTTTAGCGAAAAAGCGCTTTAAGCAAATCCAACGGATAATTGCGAGAGCGCTTTTGCCGCGAAGACATGAGGGAAGCTTCCTGCGTCGTGGCGGCGTCGTAATAGTGAAAGGGAGCTAAGCATCGAACGGAGGATTGATGTCAGTGCAAACAGTAGAAAGCTTCATCGCGGCGTTGGGAAAGCTGGAGGCAAGCCAGTCAGCGTGCGAATCAAAAAGCCCGGTTACCAAGCGCGTGCGCGAACCGGTTACTCAGCAGGTCCATACGGTCGGTCAAACCCTTCTGTGGTTTCGATGCGACGTGTAGAGCCGCGGCCGTCCATCAATGAAGCGGATGACGTTGGCCACCGCCTACCGCGGTCTTCCGCCTCCCGATCGCTGGAGATTGTCACCGTCATCAGGCGCATAGTAGCCTTGCCGCGTTTGCGCGATCAGCTTGCGATTGTTGACCGTCACTCGCACTGAACGAAATGAGCCGTCGCGTCTGCTGTTGCTGGGGTAGTAGCTGATCACGTACTGCGCGCGTAGTTCTTTGGCGATCTGCGCCGCGATGGCCGGCATTTCGCTTACATCGGTCGGGAAAAAGGCGCGCCCGCCGGAATCTTCAGCCAATCGGGTCAGGAGTTGTTTCGCCTTTTTGGCGGGCGATTTGCTGAAGAATCCGCCCGACTCTTCTTCGTCAACGAAGCCGACCAGGTAGACCTGGACCTCGTCCTCCT
>DASUFM010000676.1:0-4277 GCA_036274535.1 Blastocatellia bacterium | reverse complement strand
GGGCACGAACCGTTCCGCCGTCATATCAGCGCGCCCAAGGTAGCCGCGCCCCACATTCACGCCGCCGATATAGAGTTCTCCGATCGCGCCCACCGGCGCAGGCTCCATACGCTCGTCCAGCGCGTACATCCGCACGTTTGCAATCGGATATCCAATCGGCACTACGTCTCGATTGTCTCCACGAAGACAGCGCCACCACGTCACATCAACCGCGGCTTCCGTCGGTCCATAGAGATTATCCAGTTCGGCCCGCGGCAACAGTTCCTGCGCGCGCCGCTGCAGGCTCGCGCTCAGGGCTTCTCCGCTGCTGATGATTTGCCGTATGCTCGCGCACTGTTCCACCCCGCGCTCTTCGACGAAGATCTGCAACATCGACGGCACGAAATGCAATACCGTCACCCCCGCTTCCCGGATCAGATCCACGAGATAAGCGCTGTCCCGGCCCCCACCGGGTCGCGCCACCACCAACTGCGCGCCCGCCATCAAGGGCCAGAAGAATTCCCATACTGATACATCGAAACTAAAAGGGGTTTTCTGCAAGACTCGATCCGCATGGGTTAACTGGTAGGTCTCCTGCATCCACATCAGCCGGTTCAGTATCCCCGCGTGTGTGTTCATCGCGCCTTTCGGGACGCCCGTGGAGCCGGAGGTGTAAATCACATACGCTAAACCCTCTCCATCTACCGCTACATCCAATTCCTCACCGCTATTCCCGGCCGCTTCAGCCCATACTTCGCTCATCTCCACCACACGCGCCGCTCCCGACCGATCCAACATCTTTCCTATTCCTTCACCGGCCAGCGCCACTCCTAAACCCGCATCCTCCACCATGCTCCTCAACCTCTCCACAGGATATTCAGGATCCAGCGGCACATAGGCGGCCCCGGCTTTCAACACTGCCAGCAGGCTCACCACCAGATCGACCGATCTCTCCATCAGCACACCGACGCGGGCTTCCGGTTTGACGCCCAGGCGCTGCAGGTAGCGAGCCAGTTGGTTGGCGCGGCAGTTGAGTTCGGCGTAAGAAATTCGCTGAGAGCCGAAGGAGACTGCGGGAAGCGCGGGGTTGAGCGCGGCCTGGGAAGAGATGACTTGATGAATCCAGGCTGTTTGCGGGTAAGGAGTGGAAGTCTGGTTCCACTTCGTCAATACCTCTTCTCGTTCGGCCGGGGTTAGCAGTGTGATTTCGGATAACGGCCGATCGGCTTTGTCTCCCAGTTGGATGATGATCTGACATAGATGCCCCAGCATTCTCGTCATCGTTTCTTCTTCATATTGGGCGGCGTCGTACTCCAACCGGATGGCGAAGCGATCCCTTAATTCGGCCACCACTGTCAGCGCGTAGTTCGTCTGCTCCGCGAGTTGAACGTTTTCGACCTTCAGACTGCTTTGCTGGTTTTCGAGGAGCGTTTCCACGGGGTAGTTTTCAAAGACCAGGAGACTCTCAAACATCCTCTCCCCTCCTCCAACTCCAACCCACTTCCGCACCTCGCTCAGCGGACTATACTCATACTCCCGGCTCTCCGCCTGCTCCATCTGCAATCTTCTCAACCATTCCCCCGCCTCTTCTCCCCATCTCACTATTACCCGCGCCGGCAGACTGTTGATCAACAGCCCCACCATCCCCTCCACACCCTCTATCTCCGCGGGCCGCCCGCTCACCGTCACGCCATACGCCACATCTTCCTCGCCGCTGTACCGGCTCAATAACAACGCCCAGGCGCCCTGCGCCATAGTGTTGATCGTCACCTGTTCGCGCTGGGCGGCTTCTCTCAGGCGCCGGCTCTCTTCTTCACTCAGACGCTGGCGCGCTTCCCGTATCTCAGTTCCGGAAGCGGCGGCGCCGGTTCCGGGCAGCCGGAGTCTGGTCGGAGCGCGATGACCAGCAAAGGCGCGCCGCCAATAGGCTTTTGCGGCGTCCATATCCTGGTGTTGGAGCCAGGATATGTAACGCTGGAAGGGGGGTGGGAGCGGAAGGTCCGGATCGAGGTTGCGGCGCGCGGCGTCGTAGAAGAAGAGGACTTCTTTGAAAATCATGGGAACCGACCAGCCATCGAGCAGAAGGTGGTGATGGCTCCACATGAAATGGTATCGGTCCTCCGCAAGGCGCGCCAGTTTCAAGCGCATCAACGGCGCGCGCGATAATTTGAAGCCCTGTTTACGGTCGGCAAGCCGCAGTTCCCGAAGCCTTAGCTGTTGCTGTTCAGCGGACAGTTCGCGCCAGTCCAGAAACTCGAAAGGGAGTTTGACCCGCTTGCCGACGACCTGCGCCAATTGTTCATGGCTCTCGCCGACGAAGGCCGTGCGCAGCGCCGGGTGCCTGTCAACCACCTTCTGACAGGCCCTTCGAAAAGCATCGACATCCAGATCACCAATGAAGCGACAGATCAACTGCCCTATGTAAACGCCCGAATCAGGCGCGTACAAACTGTGAAAGAACATCCCCTGTTGCATAGGCGACAGCGGGTAGATAGCTTCTATATTCTCGGACTTCGCATTCACCGCAATCTATGCCTCAACGCTAAACGATCCTAGCCCGTGATAGCGGGCGGTAGAGTAAAGCCTGGGATTCCGCTGCGCTTCACTCCAGGTACGATCAAAATTTATTGCATAAGCCCGCGGAGCGGGCGACGGCCATTGGTAATAGCGAATAACAAACAGCCGCCGCCCGCTTCGCGGGCCTGGCATGTATTTATGCGATATTCCTGGGGTTGCGGCGCCGCCGCGCGCCACCCCAATGCTTTATTCCGCCGCATGCTCCGCAGACTGGTAATGTGAGTAATTACAAAATTTGTCCCACTTCTTCATGTGGTGGGTAATGGCGCTGGCTGAGGCGACGAATGTTTTTCCGCCATCGCCACCAGTATCTTTCTGGATCCCCTGTAAGGCATTCTGCCGTGGGCAATCAGCAAATTATCGACCAGCAACACATCACCGAATCGCCAGGGGAAAGTGACAGCGCACTGCTGGTAAGCTCTCCGAATCTCTTCAAGCGTATCCTCGGCTATCGCGGTCCCGTCGCCATAATAAGCGTTCCGCGTCAGTTCCTCTTCAGCCGTCGTTGTCAACAAGTCTTCGCGCAAAGCCTTTTCCAGGCTCGAAAGATGAAACAGATGCGCCTGATTGAACCATATCTGCTCGCCCGTCAGCGGATGGATGATGGTCGCGGGTCGGACCTGTCTGGTGCGTAAACGGTCGCCCGGTCTCCACTCAAACTCGATTCCGGAGCGGCGGCAATATTCTTCAACGGCCTCAGGCGATCTCGTTTGAAAGACGGTCGGCCAATCCAGATCGATGCCCGCGCCATAGTTCCTCACGTACATGACGCCCTTTTCGATAAAACGGGCTTTGGTATCCTGACTGATTCGCCGGAAGACTTCACGGCTATCGGCGAGCGGCGTCTCTCCGCCCTCCTCGGCTGGCTGTAGACAACAGAACCAGAGTTTCCGTGGGAACTCATGCGAATAGGAATTCTCGTTGTGAAGAGGGATGGTCTTATCCGCCGGATATTCCGTCGCCGTGTAAATCTCTCCGCCGACCGAGGAGCGCGGAGTCGAACGCTCCTTGTACACAAGCAATTGCGGCGTAACGGCGCTGACGACCCGTTGGAAACCTTCGGCCGTCGCCACCCCGAAACCGCGAAATAGCAGGGCTCCGGCCTGATTTAAAGATTGCTCTATAAACTCGGCCCTTTCTTTGGCCCAAACGGCAAGATCCAGATGAGGCTGCGCGGGGGTAAGAACCAGTGGCCAGGCCCTTCCGGGCTCAAGCTCTTTTGTCCGAACCAGGTTACTCAACGCCAGCTTTACCGGAGTGGGTTTGATCTTCTGGAATTTCATAAACTCCGCCGGGGAAACTGTTGGCTTAGGGTTGTCTGCGGTGATGGTCTTTGCCTGCCTCAGAATTCGAACTCGACTTCATCGAGCAGTTCATCAATGCGCGGCAGATCCGGCTGGCTGATCGCGCCTTCCGATCCCGGCGCGTATTCAGGAGTCTCAATGACTTCTCCGCGCCCGCTAATGATCTGCCGCAAAGCCAGCGCATAAGCCTCAGCCAGCGCTTCCATGGTTTCTTGTCTGTACCGCTCGCGACTATAAGTCAGGGTTATTTCCAACTCTTCGTCCACCACGATCAGTGTTACGTCCAACTCATGACGGCGCGGCCCACGCGCGCTACGGACAGCGCCGACGCTCTCCGCGCCTATGCGCCACTGGCTCTCTTCACGCCCGATCCCCTTGACCTGCCCCAGGTAGTTCAGACTCACGGACGCCTCCCAC
>DASUFM010000675.1:0-8996 GCA_036274535.1 Blastocatellia bacterium | reverse complement strand
CTTTGTCCAATGTGAGGTCACAATGGACAAAGTCGAGTATTACACATGGCGTATGATTGAATCTTACAGATCGAAGCGCCGCGATGAGGAGACGGACGTAGAGGGGCTGGATCGAATAGCGCATATTCTCGACGACCTCATACGCATTCCATTTCTCAATATTCGCATAGGCCTCGACCCGATTCTGGGTCTGGTCCCGTGGTTTGGCGATACGGTGAGCGCGCTCTTTTCACTCTACCTGATTGGGGCCTCGATCCGATACCGCGCGCCGAAGGTCGTCATTTTGCGGATGGCGATGAACGTGGCTTTCGACTATCTGCTGGGCATTATTCCATTCGTCGGCGACGCGTCGGATTTTTTCGTCAAGTCGAACAGGTGGAATATGAATTTGCTCCGCAGGTACGCGCAGGAGCGGCGCCGGCCGCGCCTCTCCGATTATCTCTTCGTAACCGCGGTGATCGGGACGCTCGTGTCGTTGATAGCGGGCGGAGTCTGGTTGGTCTTCCGGGCGTTCAGAGCCGCCGGCGTATTTTAGAAGATCAGCCGGGAGGCCAGTTCATCGCGCGCCCGCCGAGCAGATGTATATGGATGTGCCAAACGCTCTGACCGGCGCCGGCCCCCGTATTGATAACCGTTCGATATCCTCCATCGACGACGCCGAGTTGATCGGCGAGCTTCGACGCGAGCAATGTCAGGCGCCCCAGCAAAGCCTGATCGTCTGGCGTGGCTTCATTGAGCGACGCGATATGTTTTTTCGGAACGATCAGAACGTGCGTGGGCGCTTGCGGATTGATATCATGGAAGGCGAACGCCACGTCGTCTTCATAGACCTTTCTTGAAGGAATTTCGCCGGCTATGATCCGGCAGAAAAGACAGTTGTTTCCCGACATTGAGTTGATCTCCTGATTATATTCCATATGTCATGTTTCATATGACATATGGAAATTTACACCGAGGCGCCGCTATGCTCAATTCAAAGACGCTTTTTTCAATCGCCATGTCGCTGGTCTTCGCCGCTTGCAACGGCGGCGCCGGCGCTTCAACAGCCGAAAGCCAACAATCGGATCGTATGACAATCGCGTCCAATGTCCAGAATTACACTTATGAAGTGGTCAAGTCCTACCCGCACGACCCCAAAGCCTTCACCCAGGGACTGGTCTTTCATCAGGGAGTTTTTTATGAAAGCACCGGGCTGAACGGCTCGTCGTCGCTTCGCCGCGTCGAGATCGAGACCGGAAAGGTTTTGAAGAGAATCGATGTGCCCAACCAATTCTTCGCCGAAGGTCTGGCGTTGTTGAACGGGCGTTTGTACCAGCTCACATGGCAAACGCAACGAGGCTTCGTTTACGACCTGGATTCGTTCGATAAACTTCGCGAATTCGGGTACGCGGGAGAGGGCTGGGGGCTTACCCATGACGCCCATTCTCTGATTATGAGCGACGGCTCCAACCGGATTCGCTTCATAGATCCCGAGACATTCGAGGTCCAGCGCATGATCACGGTCCAGGACGGCAAGCGCGATATTACTCAGCTCAATGAACTCGAATACATTAAAGGAGAAATCTACGCCAACATCTGGATGCGAGATAGCATCGCTCGCATCGATCCGCAAAGCGGAAAAGTGAACGCCTGGATAGACATGTCAGGGCTCCAGCCACCCGAATCCCGATTCGATTCGGCTGCCGTTCTCAACGGCATCGCTTACGACGAATCTTCGGACCGCCTCTATGTGACCGGCAAAAACTGGCCGAAATTATTCGAGATCAAGTTGAAGAAGAAATAGGGAGACGGAGAGAAGGAGAGACAGAGGGACAGAGGAAGAAGGGGATGGAAGAACAAATTAACGCCCCTCTCTCCATCCCTCCGCGCCTCCATCCCTGCGTCTCCCAGTCCCTCCGTCCCTCTGTCCCTACTTCTCTCTGTCCCTCTGTCTTTTTTTCTGGAACTTTCAGGGCGAGAAATCTGAATCGCAGATGTCAGCGGTTAAATCGAGGGCGATCTCGAACTGGAACGGGCATGCATTCATCATTAAGCGACGACGAGCTGTTGGCCTTGCTGCGCGCGGGTGACGAAGGGGCGTTTCTGACCCTCTACCACCGGCGGCAGGGAGGCATCTATCGGTTCGCGTTGCGGATGAGTGGATCGGAAGCCGTCGCCGAGGATGTCACCCAGGAAGTCTTTATGATGTTGGCGCAGGGCCATGACCATTATGAATCGTCGCGAGGCTCTATTTCGGCCTATCTCTTTGGCGTCGCGCGCAATCAGGTGCTGCGGCGCCTGGAGAAAGACCGCTTCCTATCGTCTATTTACGAAGACGAAGAGGACGAGGAATCTTCAATGCCGCATGGATTGGTAACGTTGGACGATCCATTGGGCGACCTGGCCAGGAAAGAAATGATCGCCTCGGTTCGGCAGGCCGTGCTGGCGCTGCCCGCGCATTACCGGGAGGTGGTCGTGTTGTGCGATTTGCAGGAAATGAGCTACGCCGACGCTTCTGTCGCGTTGGGATGCGCTGTCGGAACTGTCAGATCGAGGCTGCATCGCGCCCGCGCTCTGCTCGTCGAAAAGCTGCGAGCTTATAAGACGGCGGAGGCCGGAAAAACGGGCGCCGCGAATTGCTTTGTATAAGTTATGAACTGCAGGGAATTTGAAAACATTGTCAACGATCTCGCCCGCGCAGAGTCTGGTATGCGGCTCATGGGCGCCGCCTCACGAGCGGAATCCAGCGCTCATGCCGAAATTTGCGGGCGTTGCGCGGCGCGCCTGGCGGACGAACGCGCGCTGAGCGCCGGGTTGAAATCTCTGGCCGCGAGCGATGAGGGAAAAGGCGCGTCGCCGAGCGTCGAAACCGCGTTGCTCAAAGCCTTTCACGCCCGGTCGTCAAATCAGTTCGCGCCACGTTTGCCCATTCGGTCGAAAACCTGGCCGCGCAGGGTCCCGCGCTCGGTCATGGCCGCCGCCGCGATTATCATCGCTTTCGGCTTTATCACGTATCGGGCTATTCGAAACGATCCACGAAAAGACAACAACGCGAATATCGCCAAGACTCCGTCGCAACCGGTTATCAAACCCGAAGGGCCTGTTACGAAAGATAAAGTCGAATCTGAGCCGCCGCGCGAATCGCGCGCGCCGCAGGGCCATCGACGCGTACGGCCGCGACTCAACAAACCATTCATTATTGACAGCATGACCACTTACGCGAAGGACAACGAAGACGCCACTGATTTTTTTCCGCTGGCTTACGGCGGAGATCCGAGGTCAATGGAGAGAGGCGAGGTGATTCGCGTGCAGACGCAGAGATCCGCGCTCATCGCCTTCGGATTGCCGGTGAACGTCGAACGCGCTGATGCGCCGGTTATAGCCGATCTCGTTGTTGGCGAAGATGGAATGCCTCTCGCCATGCGCTTCGTTCGTTTAAAGTAGTCATGAACGGGACCTATAAGTCCTATAAGTCCTATAGGAGCTATCCGAGGATCTAACCATGAAAACTATTGAAAAAAAACTTTTATCGCTGGTTTGCGCAATCGCGATGGTTGCCGGCAGCCTGTCCGGTGTGACGGCGCAGGACAGGAAGGAGGATGGAAAGGCCGGCGTCAGGGCAATCGATGTCAAGGTTGTAGCGATCAACGCCGCTCAGCAAGGCGGCGACAGCGTCTTCCAGTTCTTCTCGCAGGAGGTGAGCTTCGACCGCAATCTGGTCAAAGGCGCGCCGTTTTCAGCCGACATAGTCTCCGAAACGATTCAGGTTTTGCCGGACGGAAACCGCATATTTCAACGATCGGAGGGCCGCATCTATCGTGACATTCAGGGGCGCACACGCAGCGAGCGGACATACCAGCTGGGCGGATCGAACGAGCAGAAACAGGTGATCAACATCCGAGATTCAGTCGCCGGCGCGAGCTACAGTCTCGACCCTGAAACCAGAATCGCTCGCAAGAATACTTACTATCTCGCTGCGCCAGGCCTGACGCCGACCGATTGGATTTTTACGCCGCCGTTCAATCCGAATGCGCCAAGCGACGCCCCACGCCGCTCCACAATCAACCAATTGACGCCGGCGGCGGATGCTTCGAATACGCCGGATCAATCTAAGAAACTCCGTGTGTCGGGCGGAGTGTTGCAGGGAACCGCAATCAGGAAAGTTCAGCCAGCGTATCCTGCGATCGCGCGAACTGTGAGGGCTTCGGGCCCCGTACAGGTGCAGATAACTATTAGCGAGACTGGAGAAGTGATTGATGCAGTCGCCATCAACGGACATCCGGCGTTACGAAACGCAGCGCAAGACGCGGCGCGCCAGTGGATGTTCAACCCGACGGAGATTTCAGGAACGCCGGTTAAGGCGCAGGGCCTTCTGACTTTTAACTTCAAGCTGCCTGATAAAGAACCGGTGGAGGGGCAGATTACGAACAAAATCACGAAATATCCGGCCAGGACGGAAAACCTCGGCAAACGAAAGATCGAGGGTGTCGAATGTGAGGGGACTCGCGCGGTCACGACCATGCCTCCCGGAGCAATCGGAAATGAACGGCCGATTGAAACGGCCAGTGAAACATGGTACTCGCCCGAATTACAGATGACGATCCTGTCCAAGCGCAGCGACCCCCGGTTCGGCGAATCGATTTATCAAGTCACCAATATCATTCGCTCCGAACCCGAGGCCGCGCTTTTTCAAATTCCGCCCGATTACACGGTCATTGACAGCCGCGCCAGGAAAGTCGAGGTGGATGTGAAGGAATTCGAGGAGATGCGAAGGAAAATCAAAGAGCAAAAGAAGGCCGAAGGAGCGCGAAAGCCTGATAATCAGTAAAATCTGGCGCCAGTTTGACATGAAATTCACCGGCGAAGCGGGAACTCCGCTTCGCCTTTTTGCGTCTCTAGCAGGGTCGAACAGACAATCCCGAATATCAGATCAGTAGATGGGGCGCCAGAACGCGGATGACGCCGATTAATGCTGATCTTTTTTGGTTTTATCCGTGATAATCCGCAAAATCCGCGTCCTCCGCGTTCTATTGATGCACGCAATTGATAACTGATCTAATTTGGATGAGGTTTACCATTATGCATGACGGATCGCGACTGCCGCTGACCTTTGTCTCAGTCATTTGTCTCTGTGTTTCCGTTTTCGCCCAACAACTGGCGCCGAACGGCGCCCCGTCGCCGGATGAAGTGGCGCTGCGGGCGCTGGTCGTCAAATATTTCGACGTTTACACGAAGAAAGACCTTGACGCCGTTATGGCGCTGTGGAGCAGGAACGCGCCGGGCATTGAGAGGCGGCGCGACTTGCTGCAGCGGATGTTCGCAGTCCAGGAATATCAGTTCTCGGACCCGGCGATTTCACAAATCAAGATTACAGGTGAGAAGGCTTCGGCGCGCGCTTTCATCGAACGAAGCGTGACCAAATATAGCGGTTCGTCCACCTTTAACATTAAAAGCAGTCGCTACGATTTCTCGTTCGTCAAGGAAAACGGCGAATGGAGATTATGGGGCGAGGCGCCAGCCGGCGCCGGCCTTGCTAGTGCGCTGACAGTGGCGAAGACCGACGCGGAGCGCGAGGCGATACTCGCGGCCGATCAGAATCTGGTCAACATTGAACTGCTGAAGTTGCTTGCCAATCAAAGCGACCGCGCATTCACGCAGGGAGATTATTCGCGAGCGCTTTCAATTCTGCTCGGTCAACGTCTGGTCGCGGAAAAACTGGGCGAGAAAAAAGAGATCTCACAGGCCCGGATGAACACGGGTATCATCTATTTCACGCAGAAGCGCTATCAGGACGCGCTCTACGCCTATGAGAAGGGGCTGGTGATCGAACAGGAGCTCGGCCGGAAATCACAGCAGGCGAGCTTTCTGACCAATATAGGCCTCGCCCAGGCCACAATTGGCAAGCCGCAACAGGCGATTGAAAACCTTAAACGCGCGCTTGCCATTCAAGAAGAGCTGAGCGAGAAGGACAACGCCGCGGACACGCTCGAAAACATCGGCAATGTGCATTATGACCAGGGCGATTTCGCGCTGGCCTCGGAATGTTATCAGCGCAGCTTGAAATGGATCGGGTCGCAAGCGCGTTACGCCGGCCGCCTGCTCAAAATTGCGAAGACCGAATACGAGCAGGGCAATGACGAGGCCGCGATCAATTTCTACTCCGAAGCCGCGGGCAAACTCGCTGGGACGGAAGGCAAAGTGAGCGTCGGCTATGCGATGCACAACATCGCCAACATCTATTACTCGCAGGGCGATTACGCGCGGGCGATGAACTATTACCGCCTTGCGCTCGCCGCCGAGAAGGAGAACAACTCGCCGCAGGGGATGGCCGGGGCGCTGCAGGGCATCGGGTTGATTCATTCGATTAACGGCAATCACGCGCTGGCGCTCGAAGCCTATCGAGAAAACCTCAGCGTCGTCGAACCTCTCCCCGATAAGGCGAACATCGCCGCCGCGTGGCAGAAGGTCGGCGGCGCGTATTTCAGCCTGAATCAAATGGATCAGGCGCTCGAAGCCTTCAAGAAGGCTCTGGCCCTACGCGAGGAGACGAAGGACGATCTGCAGGAGACGGCCAATGCGCACGTCGACGTCGGCGTGACTTACGCGTCGAAGGGCGATTTCACGGCCGCGCTCGACTCTTATCAAAAAGCAAAAGCCATGTACGCGTCGGCGAACAATCAACTCGGCGTCGCGGCGGTGATATTGAACGAGAGCATGATCAGTTACGCGCAGAAAGATTACGCGAAGACGATCGAGCAGGCGGATATGGCGGCGGCGATGGCCAAACAGTACGGCGATCCGGACATCTTCTGGCAGGCGCGTCATCGCTCCGGCAAGGCGCAGTACCGGTCCGAGAAACTCGACCTCGCGCGTAAGGCTTTCGTCGAAGCCATCGCGACGATTGAAACACTGCGCCCGAATCGGAAACGCGGATTCGCGCCGCGATTTTACGAGAGCAAACTCGCTCCTTATCAGGCGATGGTCGACGTCGGCATCAGCGAGGGCAAAGGCAATGAGGCTTTCGAATACGCCGAACGCGCCAAATCGCGCGCGCTGACCGGAGTGTTGCAAAGCGCGAAACTCTGGATCACTAAAACGATGACGCCCCGCGAGCGCGAGCAGGAACGCAAATTCCTGACCGACATCGCCGCCCTCGGCGCGAAGAGCCAGCGCGAATGGGAGCGCCAGCAGCGGAATAAAACTCGCATCAATGATCTGACCGAACAGCTTCGCAGGGCGGAGAAAGATTACGCCGCGTTCCGCGACAGACTCTTCGCGCGGCGGCCGCAATTGAAGACGCTGCGCGGCGAGGGCAAACCGTTCGACGCGGCGCGCGCGGCGGCTCTGCTGACCAGGGCGGACACTGCGCTGCTCGATTTCGTGGAAACGGATGAGGGCGTTTATCTGTTCGCATTCACGAAATCCGCCGGGCGAGCGCGGGCGCCGCGGCCGGCTACTCCGCTGAAAATCTACATCCTGGGCGCCGACCGCGGCGACCTCAACGCCCGCGCGGCCAAATTTCAGGAGGCGATCGCCAATCGCAGCGATGACGCGCAGCGGCAGGCTCGCGAACTTTATGACCTGCTGCTGAAACCAGCGCAGGAGCAGCTCGCGTCGCAAAAACATTTGGTCATCGCGCCCGACGCGGTCACCTGGAATCTGCCTTTTCAGGCCCTGCAGACCGAGGACGGCCATTACCTGATCGAGAATTACGCCGTTTCTTACACGCCTTCGCTGACCGCTCTGGGCGCGATCTCCACGCTGCGCGCGCGTCCGAAACCCGGCCGAGCGGCTCGACCATCGCTGTTCGCCATCATGAACCCGATATTGAGTCCGGCGATGGAAACAAGAATCAAGTCACTGCTGCCAGCGGGAAAGACCGATCAGACGCCGGCCTCGCCACAGGAAATGGAAAAGTTGATGGATATTTACGGCGAGCAGCCACAAGCCTTTATGGTCGCCCCCTACGCGGTCAAGGATCGGATGAAGGATAAAGCCGGCAAGTACAACCTACTGCAACTGGACGTTCCCCTCGTATTGAATGAGACCGCGCCGCTCTTTTCTTTCGCGGCGCTTTCATCGAGCGCGGAGGGGAAGGAAGACGGAGCGCTGGAAGTGCGGGAGATTTTTGACCTCGACCTGAAGGCCGATGTGGCGGTGGTTTCCGCTGGCGAACTGGCCTGGCCGAACGCCGGAGCGATGCGAAGCATGACGGGATTGAGCTGGGCATGGTTCGTCGCAGGGTGTCCGGCGACCGTCGTGAGCCGTTGGCGCTCCGATGAATCATTCGATCTATCGCTCGAATTCCATCGGCGGGCGATGTCGTTATTCGATTCGTGGCGCAAGGAATCGAAGGCCAAAGTCTGGCAATCGGCGGTCAAACAGGCGCTCAGCCGCGAAGAACGCCGCCATCCTTATTTCTGGGCCGGGTTTTCGATATTGGGGGATGCGCGTTAAACTCTTTTTGCTCCCAATGTTTGCCGATACGGTTTTCAAATGAATGAAAACCGTATTAATGTGGTATCGCGTATTGTTGTCGGGATGAATAGTACGATGAACAAAACACGGTATCGCGTTCTTAAAGGGGGAAACAGATGAAAAGAGCATTGTTCACCGCATTCACGATCATGGCCCTGTGCGGCGCCTCGATATCTTCGATCTCTTCATCCGCGGCGCCGGCGCCGCAGAAGAAAAGCAAGAGGAGGCTCGAATCGAGGCCGGGCGGCGGGAGCGAATCGCGCAATGTAGATTACCTGAACAAAGAGATCCGCAAGGAGCTTGTCACTTTGCCGTTCTTCGGCGTTTTCGATTGGTTCGAAGGCAAGGTCGAGCCGGATGGCACGGTTTACCTGGCGGGGCAGGTGACCAGGCCGACGTTGAAGAAGGACGCGCAGAGGCGCGTCGAAAAGATCGAGGGCGTGGAGAGAGTGATAAACCAGATAGAGGTTCTGCCGCTCTCGCCGAACGATGATCGCATACGGGCCGCGGTTTTCCGCGAACTCTTCAGCTTCAACTCG
>DASUFM010000674.1:0-8930 GCA_036274535.1 Blastocatellia bacterium | reverse complement strand
CGAACAGATGATCAGGGATGGCGAATTTGATCCTGAATAGGAAAATAGGGCCTATAGGCCCTATTTTCCTATTCAGGATCAAATTCGCCATCCCTGATCATCTGTTCGCTCAGAAATCGCGCCAGCCAGCAGCTGTCGTGGTCTTCGTAAAGCGAATCGAACGGCGTTTCGCTCAGAATCCTGTCCAGCTCTTCGTCGAACAAGGCGCTCACGAATTCCGGCGTGTGTCTGACCGGCCGCCCGGCCTCGTCGGTGATCGTCAGGACGTCGTGATGCAGCATGCGCTGCGCGATCATCAGCCGGTAGATGCGGTCGGTCGCCAGGTCTTCCATATAACCGTCGAGGAGGCTCGCGCCTTTGCCGCGCAGGTAATTGGATCTATATCGGATGACCGCCCGCGTCGCGGCGCGCGTGCCGGCGACCGTCAAAGCTCTGTCGCGGACAATGTCGCGAGGCGGGTGGCGCAAATCGGGACAATGTTCCGCAGCCGAATCAATTGGGCGTCGGGCGCTCAATTGATTGGGTTGAGGAAATTGCGCGGCGGCAATCTCATTTTGATCAGGATGGCTGGTCCATGCGCCGTCCATCAGACAGCGCGCATCGTTCCGCAGGTCCTCTTCCAACAGGGCGAGCGCGAGGCCGTTCAATTCGGAATCCTCCGGACCAGGATAGAGGGCCGTTAATCCGCTGTTGGCCCCGCTGATAGCCAGGGCGCCGCGCCGGTGACAGATTTCAGGCAACGACCGCCGCAGGTTCTGCAGGAACGTCGCGTCGTGCGGAGTTCTGTTGCGATCAGGCAGCGCCCATTCGGGATTGGGCAGGTTGAAATGGATGAGGCTCGCCATGTAATCCCAGGGGTCGAAGCTCACCCCGACGATATGGTCGCGCAGATTGTAGATGAACTCCTCCATTTGATAGGCAAGCGGATGCGATTCGATCGTCGCCATGCATTTGATCCAGCCCGGCTCCCAGCCTCTGGCTCGCTCTATCTCCCGGAACATGTCGCGCCACCACAGCGCTTCTTCCGCTGATTCGGATTTCGGGATGTAGAAAGCGAGCGGATGTTTCAACCACGCCGGGTCTATTTGATAAGCGATCAGCGCCACGTCGAACAGCGACGCCGAAATCATCTCATCGGGCGATACGCCGGCCTGATTCAAATGCAGACCGCGCGCGCGCGTGAAGATGACCGCGCCGCTCTTCTCAATCGCGACCTTGCGGTCGAGTTTCTGGTCGTCATAACAGAGTTCGCCTTTGAGCGCCCCTATGATGTTGCGAACGCCGCGCATCAGATTGGGCCAGTGGTTGGCCATTGAATCTTCCAGGTCCAGTATTACTCCCTGGGAGCCGCTGTTCAGCATTTTGACCGCCAGTTCAGAGTCGTCGGCTGACCCAATCATCTGGATGCGCTGATCCCGGACCCAATCAGGCAGTTCAATCATCCAATCGCCCGTCGCCTCTGAAGCATGAGGGTAATCGGGCAATCGCCCCTTGTGCGCTTCGGCGAGCGTCACGGCGCGCTCGGCCACCAACGCCCGCTGCCGCGGGGTAAAGATTTTATGCAGCGGCAGCAGGAAATCCATGAATCCTCTGGGCAATTCCAGCGAGGGATTGAAGTTTCGCGGCGCGCAGTTCACCCGGGCGACCGAGGTCATCTTCTCTTCCCCTTCGAACATCTCCGCGATGAAGCTATTTGTTCGGCATGTTGAAATATTCAAGATCTTGACAGGCGTCATCATCAGCTCCGCAATTTTTTTGGATGAGGCGCCGCAGCAGGATTCGCCGCATCATCAATCACAGCGGTTTTCAGATGAACGAAGACTCCGCTCCCTCACGGTCGCGGCACAGTACCGCGCGCGTAAGCAAGCGGCCTCTTCAATCAAGCGCAAACCGCTGTAAGATCTCAGCAAGTGGAAGGCCAGGCGCCCGCGGCGCGATGAAAAAAGCCTACGCAAAGCTCCGGCGCCGACCACATCTCATTTTCCATATGTCAATATAAACTTGTCATCTGTCATTGCCGGTCGCTACGTTACTTCTACGATGCCAGATGAAAATGTAATATGGCGATTGGAAAGTGTGACGCCGCGAAATTTACTTTTGATCATTATGGACGAAACAAAACTTTATTCCTGGTTTCTGGGACCGAAGGCCGAGAACGCCGACATGTTCGAGCGCCTTATACTTGAGGCTCTGCGCGATTGCGTTTTCTGGCGCCGGAACTTCCATCCTGAAGATGACATCATCATTACGGAGAAGGTCAAAAGAGAGGACGCGTTTCAGGATTCGCTGGCGCTGGTCCGGCAGGAATTTTTGACGCTGCTGGCCAACCTCAAGCGAGACGTGCCGTTCTACAGCCCGCGTTACATCGGACACATGCTTGGCGACCAGCTCCTGCCGGCGATCGCGGCCTATTTCGCCGCGATGCTGCACAACCCGAACAACGTTTCGCTCGAAGCCTCGCCAATCACCACGCGATATGAGATGGAAGTGGCGCGCAGCCTGGCGAGGCTGATGGGCTATTCGGGCGAGACCTGGGGGCACATCACATCCGGCGGGACGATCGCCAACTTCGAAGCGCTCTGGATCGCCCGCAATCTGAAGTTCTTCCCGATAGCGGCGCGCGACGCGGCGCGCGCGCTGGCGCTGGATGAACTGCCAGTCAAGCTCCCCTCCGGCGAAACGATCAATCTGGTAATCGCGGACGACAACTGGCTGCCGCTCAACATAGAGGCTGATGAGGCGTTGAACCTGCGCTCGCGTCTGTACGCCGCTCACGCTCGCGGCAGAACTGACCTGCCACAGGCCGAGATCAACAGGCAGGTCGATCAGCAATTGGCGGCCCACAGCGTTTCCGCAAAAGGAATCCAGCGTTTCTTCTCCGATCTCGGCGCCGAGACGGTCGCGGCGCCCCTGATTCTGCTTCCGGCGACGGCGCATTATTCGATGCAAAAAATCATTGAAGCCCTGGGCCTCGGCAAACAACAAATCGAATTGATTCCGGTCAACAATCATTTCCGCGTGGACCTGGGCGCGCTGAGAGAAATACTCCTGCGCTGCGCGAGCGAGCGCATACCAATTATCGCCCTGGTCTCGGTTCTGGGTTCCACGGAAGAAGGAGCGATCGATCAGATTCATCGCATGGTTGAACTTCAGGCGGAAATGCGACAGCGGGGGCTGGCCTTTTATCACCACTGCGACGCGGCGTGGGGCGGTTATGTTAGAACCCTTTTCTTCGATAAGCGGGGAGAACCGGTCAAGACCGCCGAGGAGATCCGCGAGGTCACGGGATCGTGGCCGCCGGAAGAGATCTTCGAAAGCTTCAGCGCAGTTCATCATGCCGACTCTGTGACGATTGATCCGCACAAGCTCGGCTACGTGCCGTACCCTTGCGGCGCGATCGTTTTCCGCCGCGAAGAAGTGAAGGATCTGGTCACGACCGAAGCGCCGTACATTTTTGACGATGAAGAGAAGCAATCCCGCCCGTTCATCGGCCGGCACATCCTGGAAGGCTCCAAGCCCGGCGCGGCGGCCGCCGCCTGCTGGTTCGCGCACCGGGTCGTCCCGCTCGATCAGAGCGGCTACGGACTGCTCATCGGCAAAAGCATCAGCAGCGCGCAGGAACTGTGCCGCCGCCTGAGCCATGAACTGGCGCCGGAACTGGCGCGCGAAGGGATCATCCTGAGAATCCTCAACCAGCCGCCGGATGTAAACGTCTTCTGCTACGTCGTAAACAGGGATGGAAACACGAGCCTGGCGGAAATGAACCGCATCAATCAGGCGATCTATGACGAATTGAAGTTCAACCGCGAGAGCGTAATTCAGCGCCACAACTTCATCATTTCAAACACCTCCCTGACTTGCGCCCAATACGGCCTCGTCGGGTCGCAAGGGAAAGCCTGTCTGAATGAACATCTGGCCGCGCTCGGAATCCCCGCCGAAGAATTCGACAAGGTCGGCAGCATGAAGGCCCTGCGCTCGACGGTCATGAGTCCATGGCTCGCTCTTTCGCGAGAGGGCAATCCCGACTACATCACCGCGTTCGCCGCCGTGTTGAAGCAGGTCATTCGTTCTTCGGTTGCTGCGGAAGATTAGTGGAGATGGGGAGAGTTTCTGCCATAATGTCAGGTCTGACATAGTAACAGGGGTACGAAACAATGGACGATAAGCCACCAGCCTGGCTGCGCGGAGAGGTCAAAAGGCGACGCTCGCTACCGCTCGCGGTACTGACTCGTCGACTCAATCAATGTTTAATCACTCGTTACAGCGGTTTGCGCTTGATTGAAGAGGCCGCTTGCTTACGGTCGCGGTACTGTACCGCGACCGTGAGGGAGCGGATTCTTCGTTCATCTGAAAACCGCTATAACAGAGTAGTAAATATGGAATATGGAAAGAAATTGCGCTTGGATGCTAACGCCATAAACAGAAGCGCCGGATAACATCCCACCATGGCCGAACGCGAGGGGCCTGTGGCCCGATTTCGGCGGGCTGGCGTTCGCGCGTTTCCGCGAATTCCACGGCGCGGCCAAAATCCTTGAGGCGCTGTGCGTAATCGCGGAGCCGCTGGTCGACGCGGGCGTTCACGGTGTCCGGCGCCCAGGTTCCGTCGGGACGGCGCGAGCCGGCGGGCGCGCCGGTGAGTATCTCGATCCCTTCATCGACCGTTCGCACGGCCCAGATGTGAAACCGCCCCTCGCGCGCCGCGTCGACAACGTCTTCTCGCAGCATCAGATTTTTGACGCTCGCCGCAGGAATGATGACTCCCTGTTCGCCGCTCAACCCCAGGGACGCGCAGACTTCGAAGAAACCTTCTATCTTCTCGTTCACTCCGCCGATCGGCTGAATCTGGCCCAGTTGGTTGACCGACCCGGTGACGGCTATGTCCTGTCGCAGCGGGAGTCCGGCGAGACTCGAGAGCAGGGCATAAAGCTCGGCGCTGGAGGCGCTGTCGCCTTCGACTTCGTCGTAGGTCTGCTCGAAGGTGATATGCGCCGCGAGCGCCAACGGCTTGTCCTGGGCGTATCGGCCGGAGAGAAAACTGGTGAGTGTGAGGAAGCCCTTGCTGTGAATGCGTCCGCTCAGGCGCGTCTCTCGTTCAAGATTGATGACGCCCTCAGTCCCCACGGAAGTCTGCGCGGTAATGCGGACCGGCCTGCCGAAACTGTAATCGCCGATGTCCAGCACCGACAGGCCGTTCACCTGCCCTTCCCGCGCGCCCGCCGTGTCTATGAAAATCGTCCCTTCCGCGATCAGTTCACGAAGCTTCTCCTCGATCAGATTCGATCGATATATCTTTTCGTTCATTGCCCGGGCCACGTGGCGGGCCCGCACATAAGGCTGCCGTTCGACCGAGGCCCAATGGCTCGCTTCGGCCACCAGATCGCTGACCTCGCGCAGGCGCGCGCTCAGTTTCCCCTGGTGCTCGGCGCAACGCGCGCCGTATTCGGCCACCTTCGCGACGGCGTCTCGATGAAAATGCTGGAGGCCCAGTTCCTCGACCTGGCTGCGAACGAATGAAGCGTATCGGGCCAGATGCTCGGCGCTCCGCGCCATTTCAGTATCGAAGTCCGCGCGCACGCGGAAGAGGTTGGAGAAGTCTTCGTCCATGAAGTACAGCAGGTAGTAATAGAGTGGCGGCCCGATCATCAGGACCTTCAGGTTCAGCGGAATCGGTTCCGGTTGGAGAGTCGCCACGGGCACGGGCGTGAACTGGTCGCCTATGTTCTCGATTTGAATCTGTCCGGTCCGAAGCTGACGCTTGAGCGCGTCCCAAGCGAGCGGGTTGTTGAACACGTCAACCGCGTTGAGCAGCAGAAACCCTCCGTTCGCCCGGTGCAGCGCGCCGGCCTTGATCATGCGGAAATCGGTGACCATCGCGCCGAAGAGGGCGCGGTACTCGATGCGGCCGAGCAGATTGTAGTAAGTCGGATTCGACTCGAAGACCACGGGGGCGCCCGCGGTCTCCTGATGGTTCTCGACCAGGACGTTCACGGCATAACGATCCCAGATGGAGTCATGATCGAAATCGGCCATGACCGTTTCCAGCGAAAGATTGCTTTGCCGCTCCGGCTCCTCCTCATCATCATCTACTTCTCCCACCTCGGCCCGGATCGCTCCGGTGTGCGCGACCAGGTCATCCTGAACCCAGTTCAGATATTCCACAACCCGCGGTTGCTCGCGGTATTTATCCTGACACTCGCGAATGAGCGGGGCGATGGCGTTGCGCGCGCCTTTGGCGTCCTGCTCGGCTACCGCCCCATTCGCTTCGCGCTCCAGCCGGCGAATCTGATCGATGATCTCGCTGACGAAAGGCGAAAGCTCCTCGCCCCGCTCGCGCAGCCGTTCCCTTTCTTCCTTTGGCAGTTCTTCGACCTCTTCCGTGCTCATTGGCCTGACCGCATCTCCCTCATTCAGGCCCCCCTTCAGTGAGGACGGCGACAATGGAACGATGACCGCCCCCATCGGCGTAAACGAGACAGCGAAGCCTCGTCTCCTTGCCAATTGGGAAAGGTCGTCGATCAGATGGCGCCGTTGCTCTTCCAGTTTCCGGTGAATCTGCTCGCGCATATTGCGATACTCGCGGCTCTCGAAGGTCCGACGAGCCTGTTCACGCACGGCCTTGATCAATTCGGTCATGTCGTCTCGGAATCGCGCGCCGGCGCCGGCGGGCAAACGAAGACTGAGAGGATGGTCCGGGTGTTCGAAGTTGTAAACGTAGAGCCAGTCGTCAGGGACCGGAAGTTTGGCCGCCCGGCGCTCGGCGTATGTTCGCGCGGTAGTTGTCCGGCCGGTCCCGGAAGGCCCGGCGACGAAAAGATTGAAACCTGGTGATTCCATCTCCAGGCCGAACTCCAGCGCGGCGACTCCGCGCTCCTGCCCGATTGCGCCGTCCTGTGAAGGGAGTTGCCCGGTCGTTTCGAACGGCAGATCCGCCGGGTCGCAGAACCATCGCAGCCGATCCGGCGGCACGCGCCGGTCTTCCATCTCCTTGCCTTTATCCGGTTGCAATACGGTCCGCTCCATATTCGTTATTCGCTTATCTTGAAGCCCTATGAGTGAGATTCCACATCCAGAAACTCAAAGCGCCCATAATGATGAAGCCCAGCAAACTCGGCCACAGCGGCATTGGAGAACCCGCCACATACATCGCTGGATGTGTTATTAGCCGCGCCAATTGCGCAAGGGCCATCAGACCAAACACTATGCTCGCCACTCGCAATCCGGTAATTTGTGATCTCATATCTTCTCCATGGAAATAGGACAAACAGGACAGATAGGACATATATGCCTTATTTGTCCTATAAAGAAATTGGCAAATGTCATTCCAGTGAAGTTTGTCTCATTGCCATTGGAGAGTCAGGGTGTGATCGTTCTTCAATTGCGCCCGTGTGTCGAACGGCGCGCCGAGCCGGTTCAGCAGGTCGCAAAGCCATTGCGAATCTTCAGCCGAGGCGCGGTGGAGCCTGAACCGCCGGGTTCGCATGGGGACCAGTCGAGTTTTCAGTAATTGACCATGCCGCGGATCTATATCAACCAGGTACATGAGCGTCAAATCGCCGCGGAATTGCTCGTAGCCGCTGATGCCTTCATAGTCGCTCAGGAAATCGCCGCAACCGTAAAGGATCAGTCGCCGACGGTACATCTCGGCGGCTTTTACGTGATGAGATGAATGGCCATGAACGATCGAGACGCCTTCATCAATCAGTTGATGAGCGAAGCGGATTTGCTCGTCCGGGACGTGATAGTCCCAGTTGCCGCCCCAATGGATCGAGGCCACAACCACGTCTCCGGGTCGCGCTCCCTTCAGCATTCGGTCTGCGACGCGGCGCGCGGTCTCTTCCGACAGATCCTCCAGGAGGTTAACGCCGGGGCGATCTACGGTCGCGGCCCATTCTCGCGGGACGCCGCTGGTTGGCGAACCGAACGAGAAGACCAGCGCGCGCCCTTTCCCCGCCGCGTCGACCGCGGCCGGGGATGAGGCTTCCGCCGCGCAGCGGCCCGCTCCAGCGTGGGCTATGCCCGCCGCATCCAATGTCCGAAGCGTTTCCTGAAGCCCTTCGATCCCCCAATCGAGCAGGTGGTTGTTTGCCAGAGAACAGCAGGAGATGTGGGCGGCCCTCAGACAGCCGATGTTCCGGGGCCGCATGCGGTAGAGCACCGGCTTGTAGGGCCAGTAATCTCTGCTCTCGGTGACGGCGGTCTCCAGATTGATGATCCGGACGTCCGTCCCCTCCATCTCTTCGAGAGCGTCGCCCCAGATATAGCTGAAATCCACAGGCCATGGGATCGGGCCATGAGCGGCCTCTGCAAGTCGCACATAATCGCGCGCGTCACTGACATATGACTCATACAGCGCCGGGTCGCCGGGATGAGGCAGGATCTGATCGATGCCTCTTCCGGTCATGACATCGCCGCAAAGAAAAATGCGAATGGGGTCGACAGGATTCATAGTGGGCAGTGAGCGGTGGATAGTGGATAGTGAAAATATCAAAACTGCTCACCGCCCGCTATCACACAACCTGAATTTTGTTTATCACCTTATCCACGCCGAAGACGAACCAGGCGTCGAACTCAGCCATGCCTTTCTCGCCTTCGCTCCGAACCGCGCCGTCCAGAGTGACGACGCGATTGCGCGCGGTGACGAGGATTTCAACGTCATCCACGAACGGGTCCTTATCCAGAATGAGTTTAACGGCGTCGGTTATTTCGCCGTCGTTGTCTTCCTCGGGTGGGACGACTTCCAGGCAGTTAAGCACATCACGGCTGCCCGGAACCCACCAGGCCAACACTCCGGCAAGTCGCTTGTGTGAGAGGCTGGGCGCCTGCCCTTCGAGCAGCACGACTCCTTCGTCCCGGCCCTCCTGCAGCGCCATCCCTCCGCCGACGATGATCCTCATGTCGCCACGCTTCTCCGCCGGATCGTTGAAGATCTC
>DASUFM010000673.1:0-8934 GCA_036274535.1 Blastocatellia bacterium | reverse complement strand
CCAGATCCATTCCGAGAACTGCCGGTAGCTTTACGCGCGCGTGCGCGGCATTGCCTGACCGGATCTTGACGTCAAGTGGGTTTACTCCACTCGCCTTGACGCGAACGAGCGCCTGCCCCTCGGTGATCGTGGGAAGCTCAGCTTCAGTGAGGATGAATGGTCCGCTATACCGTTCTAGCACGAGAGCGCGCATGGATGGCGAAGTTGACATATACTGTCTATTCCTCGATCGATTGTGAAACTTCGTATAGAGCCTTGAAATTATATAGCCTAGCGAAGTGAAAATGCCTGCATTATTTCGGTACGGCGATGCTTACGCCGATCGTTCCAGGACGCGGAGCCAGGACGCGGGGGCAGTCACACGCCTGCGTAGACGAGCCGCGTGAAAAACGCGCCATCGATGACAAATCCGCCCCATTTTTTGTCAAAGGCGGCCGTCGGCCGCGCGTCGATAACGGCGTCCAGAGTTTTGCCTTCCTTTTTGAGCCGCGCCACCGCTTCGCGGATCGTCACTAGCATGTCGCGAAACTCGGCCAGTTGAGCGCGGTCTCCGATTGGCCCATGCCCCGGAATGATCAGCGTCTTATTCGTCGCAAGGGAAATCGAGGCGTTCGCCCAGACAATCATGCCGTCGATGCCGCCGCCGACCCCGTTGTCGATGAACGGATAGTGGCCGTTCCACCAGGTATCGCCGAGCGCAAGGACATCAGCGTTTCGGAAGTACACCGACGTATCGCCATCCGTGTGGCCGCGACCATAGTTTCTCAATTCGACGACTTCGCCATTGAATTTGAGTGTTTTGTCTTTCGTGTAGGTAACGGTCGGACGACCGCCAGCAGGCCATGGCGGAAAGGTGAAATTCCATTCCTCGACGCGCGTCGTGACGGCCATGCGCTTGAGCGCATTCTCATGCGCGACGATCGTCGCGCCGCGGTCGTGCATCCACTCATTGCCGTCCGTGTGGTCCCAGTGCCAGTGAGTATTGATCAGATATTTGAGCGGAGATCGGCTGACGCTTTCGAGCGCCGCCTCAATCTTCGGTCGCGAAACGGCGATGCCAGCGTCGACGAGCAGAAGTCCGTCAGATCCGCAGAGCGCAACGATGTTTCCGCCCGAGCCCTTGAGCATGTTCAGGTTTTCGCGCAGCCGCTTGACCGAGATGTCCGCCTTCGCGGCCTCGGCGTTGATCTTGTCGACTGGGCTCGCGGATTGAGCGATCGGTCGCTCAGGGGCGAGTAGCGCGAGCATGCCAACCAGAAGCCCTGCGACAAGGCGAAGACGGTGTTCACGCCGAATGATGAGGTCCATCGGATTCATCACAATACCCCCCTCTTCATTCTTTCTTTCGAACCGGACGATCGCGCTGTGGCGCTGACGCTTGCGCTCTCGATGAACGCGAGCAAGTCCGCGTTGAGTTGGTCCTTGTGTGTCGTGGCCAGGCCATGCGGCGCGCCCTTGTAGATCTTCAGCGTCGAGCCTTTGACGATCTTCGACGAGAGCAGGGCCGAGGCGCCGATCGGCACAATCTGGTCGTCGTCTCCGTGGATGATAAGCGTCGGCGCGTCGAACTTCTTGAGGTCTTCGGTGAGGTCCGTCTCCGAAAAAACCTTGATGCACTCGTAGGCCGCGTTGAACCCGGCCTGTATGCCCTGGCGCCAGAAGGCCTCCCGAACGCCCTCGGAAACCGTGGAGCCCTCACGATTGGCGCCGTAGAACGGGGCGCTTAGGTCCTTGAAAAACTGTGAACGGTCTTTGAGCACTCCCGCGCGGATTGCATCGAAGGCCTCGATCGGCAGCCCGCCGGGATTGGCCTCCGTCTTGAGCATCAGGGGCGGAATGGCGCTGACGAGCGCGATCCCGGCCACGCGATTCACGCCGTGGCGGCCCACGTAGCGCGTGACCTCGCCGCCGCCTGTCGAGTGACCGACCAGTACGATGTCCTTAAGGTCAAGCTTCTCGATCAGGGTCGCCAGATCGTCCGCGTAGGTGTCCATGTCCTGGCCCGTCCATGGCTGGCTCGATCGGCCGTGCCCCCGGCGGTCGTGCGCGATCGCGCGATAGCCGCGGGACGCGAGGAAGAACATCTGGTCCTCCCACGCGTCCGAGCTCAACGGCCAGCCATGGCTGAAGACAACGGGACGACCCTCGCCCCAGTCCTTGTAGTAGAGATCAACTCGGGTTCCATTCTTCTCGTCCACAGTTACATACGGCATAGCAACACTCCTTTTGTTAGTCGCCTTTCAATAAGACCCATTTTGCAGAATTGGAGCAAAGCAAGCTTCACGAAATCGAATACTTTTTTGTCACCACTTTTGATACAGCTACAGATACCAACGCCTTTTTCATATCAACTTGAATCGTGTCTTCCATCACGACTTCGAAGTCTGCGGCGCGACGTGCGAGGCGCGCGCCAAAGCATTCTTACTACGCCACACTATGCCTGATCGAAGCGAAGCCCCACATCACGAGATCGAATGTTTTTTTGCTACCACTATTGGCCGTAGGTGGAGATACCACGATCGTGGTAATCCGGAATTACCGGCTGGTGTCGTAACCGCCGCCGAAGGCATTGATCGCGTCGTTGGCCTGCTCGACTTCCCCGATGGCCACAGAATATGGCTTTAGGTTCTGCTGCGAAATAGTCTTTACGCAAATGACAAAAGCGAACTTTTTCACCAGCCGGGCCGGTTGGGATGACATAGCGGACTTCAACTTTGCCGTCGTTGACGATCACACGGTCTATGAGCAGTTCGACCAATTGTCTGCGTTGGGCGAAAGTGAGTTGATCCAAAGTTGGTTGCAGCCGCTGGCAGAATGCCTCGATGCCTGCGGCCAGCGCAGCCGTATCCAAGCGCCTCTGCGCTTGGGCTTCTGGTTCTTTGAACTGTTGCGTCAAGCCGCTGTGAGTTTGCGCTAGTTCCTGACGTTTCCGCTCGAACTCCGCACGGTCAATGATCTCCGCCAGGTGAAGATCAAGTAATTGCGCTTGCTGTTTCTCGAGACGCTTGAGCGTTTGTGTGATGTTCTGTCGCTGGGCTTGAAGCGCCTGTGGGAGCCATTCACCCGCTTGCGCACGTTGTAAAGCCGCAGTGATGAGTGACGGCTCGGTCAGGAGTTGACACAGGTCTTTCCAGACCAACCCGTCAAGGGCGGCTGCTGGCGCATAGCGCGCCTGACAGCGGTTTGGCGCCGGAGCCCGATGCGCGTCGCTACGATCGCGGCAGACGTAATAGGGATAACCGGGCTGAGCGCATCGCGCCGTGCACACGAGAAGACAGCGACCGCAACTGACCAAACCGCGCAGCAGGTATTGATGCTTGGTATTGTGACGAGAGGCCATTTGTTTATTGCGCTCCAACCGCTCTTGCGCAGCGGCGAACATTTCCTGAGTGATGATTGCCGGGACGCTCACGCCGATCCAATCTTCGGGCGGGGCCGGGCGCGAACTTGGTCTTGAACTGATGGGTTTAAGCGCCGACCTACGTGTTTGCGCGGGTTGCGAATGCTGCCGATCGCCATAGGCAGTCCCGGCATAGGCCGGGTTGCGCAAAATACCGCGAATGGTTGCGGCGTTCCAACGATCACGCCCTGTCGGAGTGAGGATATTGGTTTCAGTCAATCGCCTGGCGATTTTGTAGAGTGTCAATGGCGGCTCGCTCTCTGTATACCAGGTGAAGATTTGCCCTACGACGACTGAGGCCACTGGATCAAGGCGCACGCGATTTGGATCACGGGGGCGTTCGGCATCAGTCAGGAAACCGTAAGGCGGAACGGTCCAGGGCAAGAGTTGGCCTCCGCGTAACTTTGCCAGCCGGCCGCGTCGCATTCGATCGCCGATCAGGCTTCGTTGATCAGAAGACTATCGCCTCAAACTGAAGACCGGGATTTCCGTGCTCGACAGAGCGCCGGATGAATTTGCCCTGCCGGTGACAAGGTTTTTGCAGTACATCTCGCCAATTGATGAACGTAAGCGGAAGCAAAGTGGCGGCGACGATATGCCGGCGCCGACGTCGGAGACCTGAAGGATATCTTCACGCGCTAGCTGGTGGCTTTATCGCAGACAAGATGCACGAGGATATTTGTGTCGAGGAAATAGAGTCAACTCAAGGCTAGCTCAGTTTTTCTAAGGCTGCTAGAACTTCTTCATCAGTCTCATCGCCGGGCCACTGCCCATAAAGGATATCAGCGAGTGTTTTACCTGGGGGAAGTGGGAGTGGAGACACCATTTCTTGAAAGATGCGCGCTCGCGTCTCTTCAATTTCTTCGGGAGTGCGATTCGTCATTTGAGCGAAGGCGCGTTCGAACGCGTCCGGGTCAAAGTCGCCATCTTCATCCGTTGGAGAGGTCGTGTACGTCTCTTTCAACTTCTCTTCAAGTATTTCCATATATACAGAATATGCCAGCGCAATATGGCCGACAACTGTAAATCGCCCTCAGCGCGTGAGGGCTTCGGAGCAGGCGCCAGTCGGCGGTCATTTTCTATAGACCTGCGGCGCCCGGGCCTGTTTTCCTTAGGCCAATCGCGGGTAAATAGACACTGACGCCGCACTCAAAATGAAAGCGGGCGGCATTGCCGTGTCCAGAGGTGGCACAGCAATGAAGAATCCTAACCCGTCACGCAATGTCTCAGATCTCGTCGCTATAATCGATTCGATAATCGCTTATTGGAAAGCCATTGCGGAATCGAACTTTAAAAAGGCGAATCCGAATGCGGATATGGCCGAATTCGAGAAGATATGGCCGAATGTCCTCAACAATTTCTTTCTTGCGGAAACCGTGCGAGCGGCGAACGCGCTTCGATTTCTTTCAGAAGGCCATGAAAATTGATTTTCAGGCGCCGCTCTCGCGATTTGAGTAACGCTCTGTTCGGAGATTACTGAAAGCTTCTTTTTCTCACAGCCCCTGAATCGAGAATATCTTTTCCTTGACAAGAGGCTCCCAAAATGGGAGTTTATAGTATAGGAGGAACCCTTTGAGAATAATTAGCAAAAGGAAACTCCGGGAATTCTGGGAGAAACACCCTGGCGCCAAAGATCCGCTGCTGGACTGGTACAATGTTACGCGCAGGGCCTCCTGGCAAAATCTCGCGGACACGAGGGAAAGCTTTCGTCACGCCGACCCGGTCGGTGATTGCACGGTCTTTAATATTAAAGGAAACGATTACCGCTTGATTACCATGGTCAAATATCAAGCGCAGAAGGTCTACACTTTGCATGTTCTGACGCACAAAGAATACGACAAAGGGAGATGGAAAGATGACTGCAACTGCTAAAACGACGACCAATCGTCCACGGGCGCGCCGGCGCTTTGATCAGCGCAAATATGGTCGGCTGTTGGCGCAGACTGCGCCTGCCGTGATTCGCAGTGAGACCGAATGCCGCCGCGTCGAGGCGGAGATTTCAAAGCTGCTGCGTAAAGGCGATAACTTGACGCCTGAGGAGGAGCGGTTGCTGGATCTGTTGTCCGCTCTGGTGGAGCGGTATGAAGATGAAACAGAGGACTTCCCGGATTCACCGCCGCATCGCGTTCTGCGGTTCCTGATGGAGCAGAATGACCTGCAACAGATAGATCTGGTAAAAATTTTTGGTTCGAGCGGTCGCGTCTCAGAAGTGGTCAACGGCAAACGCGGAATCAGCAAGACTCAGGCGAAGGCGCTCGGAGAATTCTTCAAGGTGTCGCCCGAAGTATTTATCTGAATTTATTGACCAATGCTGAATACGACAAGGAAAAGCGGAAGAAAGATTGCACGCAGAATTAACAAGGGAGTCTATGGCCGGCTGCTGGCTGAAACACTGCCTGAAGTGATTGAAACCGAAGCGCAGAACCGCCGGATGAACGCCATCGCCGACCGTCTGCAAAGCAAGTGGGATCGGTCGCCAGAAGAGGACAGATTATTGAAGCTGATCGCCACGCTCTGCATGAACTTTGAGGAAAAACACTATAACGTTCAGGAAGACGTGACGCCGGCGGGCATTTTGGAGGACCTGATGTCCGAGCGTGGATTGAAGCAGGCTGATCTCTTGCCGATCTTCGGCTCGCGCAGCGTTGTTTCGGAAGTGCTGGCCGGCAAACGCGGGATCACCAAAACCCAGGCCAAAGCGCTGGCGCAGTTTTTCAAGTTGCCGGTGGAACTGTTTCTCTGACCATGACGCGAAAGAGACGCTCGCCCGTCTCCATTCCATCGTCTCGTTCAATTAAATCCAGGCAGTCTTTTTCTCTCGGACACGCAGCCAACCGCCGCAATGTTTCTGTGCTTCTGAAATTTTCCTTGAGAGCTATGATTGGTCTTCTATATCCACAAAGTGTTCTTGATCCCCGGACGCCTGACGAGATGTTCAGCGAAGAAGCGCATGGGATGGCTGCTTCCGGCCACACTGTACATTTGATAGACAACGAAGCGCTGAACTCCGGGCCGTCCAGAATCCGGCCGCCGTTCGAGCCTGGCGCGCGCGTGGTTTATCGAGGCTGGATGCTTACTCACGGCGAGTATGTAAACCTCGCCGCATCTGTCGAACAGGCTGGCGGCCTTTGCGTCGCATCGCCTGATGACTACCTGGCGACACACCACCTGCCGCACTGGTACCCCATCGTTATAGACTATACACCTGAGACTGCATTCCTCGACACCGGAGCCGATCTGGCGTCCGAGTTGCGGCGCCTCGGATGGGAGAAGTTCTTCGTCAAAGACTATGTCAAATCTCTGAAGACCTCTGTCGGCTCCATTATCGAGGACCCACAGCAGATCGATATAGTGGTCTCGGAGATGGAGAAGTATCGAGGTTTTATCGAAGGCGGTCTTTGCATCCGTCGCGTCGAGGATTTTATAGCGGACGCCGAGCGGCGATACTTCGTCCTGAACCGGAAGCCGTATGCCACCGAGCCGGGCGCGGCCATTCCGGAACCGGTCGTATTCTGTGCGGACGCGATTCCAAGCCCGTTCTTCAGTGTGGACGTGGCTCGCCGGGCGGACGGCGCTGAGCGCATCGTCGATATCGGCGATGGACAGGTTTCCGATCTGGTGGGATCGTCTGTCGAGCGGTTCATTGGTATGTGGATGGATGTGGACTAACTGCGTTCCACCAGAGATATTCGTAATATGAATTCAATATGAGGCAGTCGGAACAACAATGCTGATCGAATCCTTCATACCAAACCCGGATGCCATTGAGACTCACGAGATAGAAATTGCGGCGCCGCGCGAGACTGTCTATCAAGCCCTATGGACCGCAGATCTGGGCAGCTCTCCTGTCATCAAGAGCTTGATGGCTCTCAGATCCCTTCCGGGAATTATCTCTCATCCGAAACAATTGCGACACTTGCCTGGACAGATCACCCTGCAGACGATCATTGAGAGAGGTTTCGGCCAGTTGGCGGAAGAGCCGGGCAGGGAAATCGTTCTCGGCGTGGAGGGCCAATTCTGGCGGCCAACTGGCAATATTCTCCCATTCAGCAAAGAGAAGTTTCGCGGGCCAGTACAACCGGGCCTTGCCAGGGGGGTCTGGAACTTTGCAGCTCAAGATGCCGGCCAGGGGCTAACCGTCTTATCCACTGAAACTCGAGTCCTTTGTGGGGACGCCGCGAGCAGGCTGAAATTTCGCGCCTACTGGACTATAGTGAGGCCATTCAGCGGGCTCATTCGCGTGATTATGCTCAGGGCCGTGAAAAAAAGCGTGTGCGCGTGGCATTGAAAAATAATCACGAGCTAAGTGGGAGATAGTTTATCTGATCGATGTATTCTTGGGCTTCGGACGCTCCCCAGATCAACACCAGTTCCTCCGCTGTTTCACCAATCGTCATATTCGGATTCAAGGTAAAGATGCCTGGAGCGTGATGCCCGGCATCCAAATGATCTTGCAAATGAACGGGCATTGATACGCGGTTATTAGTCACGAGCGAGAAACTGCAATCTTCACACCAGAGCAAAATCTCCGGATCAAGTGTGCCAAGATGCGGTGTGCCGGGATCACCAATGCGCCACACGACGATATCGGGCGCTAATTGCTTGAGCGCCTTGCGAAGGCGAGGATTTACATGCTCGTCCAACAGGTACTTGATCTCGCTCATGCAAATTGAAATTCAGTGGTTTTTGCTATGCGGCCTTTAGCTCGGCTTTGATGCGGCGCAGTTTTAGCATCGCTGGCGTCGGATTGCGCGCCTGTTCCTCTCGCATTCTCCGTCCGTGGTCCAGCCATGTTGATAGATAGGCGTCTATTCGCTCCTGATTGTTCAGGTAATAAAGTATCGTGGCATAGATTTGCTCCGCGCTCAGCGTGGGAAATCGCTCGGCCAGTTCCGCGGGCGTCAACTCGTTGTAGATATATTCGTACAACACGTCCTCAATACCGATCCGATGGCCCTTGAGCCTGATTTCATTTTCAGATAAAAAATCAAAATAATCTTCCAGAAGCATTTCACTGGCCTCCTCAATAAGCTCTTCCAGCGCCTTCCGCTTTAATGCGCAAAATTTATACCTAGATTAGATGTAACATCATTAAATGTTACATCCCACTCCACTATCGGGCAAGTTTCCTCCCATATTGTCCTTCGAAAACTTCATGAGCCCGCGCGTAATCGTCCTAGTGGTCAACTTCTCCGCCGCATTATACAGAACAGCGCGCGTGGAAGCGGGTCTAGCGTGCCCTGATAGACGGTCTCTTTTATTGACAGCACATTCAAACGGTCGCCGAAAATCTCCCGAATCTGTTCGGGCGTGAATCGGTACGGCCCTTGCTCTCCCGGCTGTAGGCGACTGAAACATTTCAGGAACAGGTAGCCGCCGGTCTTCAGCAGGCCGCTGACTGTCCTGACATAATCTTCCCTCCGCTCAGGATTGAGGACGTGGAAGAGACCGCGATCGAAGATCAAATCGAACTGCCGGCCGAGCCGTGTGTCGAGTATGTCATCCTGCGCCCAGGTGATTTCGAGGCCCTGTTC
>DASUFM010000672.1:0-9610 GCA_036274535.1 Blastocatellia bacterium | reverse complement strand
TCCAGCTTCCGATATGATTCCTTCAGGTATCCGCAGAGCGGTTTTTCGCTCAAGAATGGGAAATTGCATCTCTCGAAGATCGGCAAAGTGAAGCTTCAGTTGTCGCGGCCGATCGAGGGAGAGATCAAGACCTGTATGATCAAACGGGAAGCCGACGGCTGGTATGTGATCTTTTCAGTTGAAGAGCCGAGGAAGGAAGTCGAGCCTGCGCCGAAAGAGAGTGTCGGAGTGGATGTGGGAATTGAAAACTTCGCGACGCTCTCGGACGATGAAGCGGCGCCGATCAGCAATCCTCGATATTTCCGTGGAGCCGAAAAGGAATTAAAGAGGGCGCAGCGTCGAGTATCACGTCGAGTCAAGGGAAGCAAAGGGCGAAAGAAAGCGGTTGGGTGGCTGGGGAAGAAGCATTTGAAGGTGAAAAGGCAGCGGCGCGATTTTCATTTCAAAGAGGCTGTAAAGCTGGTCGAGCAGTACCAGAGCATCAAAGTGGAAGATTTGAACATCCAGGGAATGGTCAAAAACCATCATCTGGCGAAGAGCATCAGTGACGCGGGATGGGGGCAATTCGTCGAGATCCTGATCTTCAAAGCGGAAGAAGCTGGGAGAAAAGTGATCAAGGTGAATCCATCGTACACGTCACAGGATTGCTCAAGATGCGGCCATCGAAACCGGATCACGCTGGCGACGCGAATCTATCGGTGTTCGGAATGCCGGTTGGTGATCCACCGGGATCGGAATGGCGCGAAAAGAATAGAACAGAAGGGGCGGGCAGCTCCTGAGGGGAGCAGGCGAGGATTCGCTTGCGGAGAACCTTGAACCTACCAGGCGGCAGACCTGGAATCCCCCGCCATAACGCGGCAGCGTTTGGCGGTGGGAGGATGTCAAGATCATCAGCCCATCGAAGACTAACAAATTCGAAGCCAGGATCCCTGACAAAAAGGATTCCAATGATATCGATAGGAAGAACGATCTTGCGCTGGTTGTGACGATCGATCGTGAAGGCGGTTACGCGTTGAACATGCAACCGGCGAAGACGCTCGGCGAGTTGCAGTCGCAACTGGTCCGCGCGCTCGACGGACGCCCCAGCGATCAAAAAGCTGTTTTCCTGAAAGGGCCGCGCACACTGAACTACGGCGAGGTGGCGAAAGTCGTTGACGTAATGAAAGGCGCCGGCTGCGCGCCCATCGGTTTGCAGATCGAGAACCTCGATCAGTGATCATTTGTCTTTTATCGCATATCCATCGGCTGAAGCGTCGCAATGAGGAGAAAACGCGATGTTCGATATATTGGTTGAATCATCAAAACAGAAACAAGGGAGACGCGCCAGGCGGCTCTTCCTTGCGACAGGCGCGATTTACGTCGTGGCGCTGACCGCGCTCGGCGTGGCGACTATCATCGGATTAAGCCCGGCGCTGGCGGAAGAATATTATATGTTATCGGGATTGGTCCCACCGCCGCCGCCACAAGGTTCCACACAAACAGCGCTGACACACAGCAAACCCGATTCGGCGACCAGGTCAAATTTGGCGCCGCCAAATACGATTGTGGATAATCCGCCGCCGGCGCTGCTGAGACCACTCGCCGACCCAGTGATGTCGCCAGCCGTCGTCGGGCCTGGTTGGCCCGGAGATGATTTGAAGAACGGCGTGCCTGGCATACCACGTTCTGGTGATACGACGGCGCCGCCGCCTCCTCCTCCCGTCGTAAAACCAACTCCGACCCCGACGCCAGCCCAGGTCGTCAGATTGACTAGCGTGCTCACTCAAGGTCGTGTGCTTCGTAGAGTGCAGCCGCCTTACCCGGCGATCGCCAGGCAGGCGCGGGTTCAAGGCCAGGTACAGGTGCAGATCGGCATCTCCGAAACCGGCGCCGTCACTGACGTGACTTTGCTGTCCGGCCACCCACTATTGCGAGACGCCGCCTTGCAGGCTGCCAAACAATGGGCCTTCATACCGACTGAATTGAACGGACAAAGGGTGCGGGCTATCGGTTTGCTGACTTTCAATTTTAAATTGGATTGATAGGACAGATAAGATGAATAGGACGGATAGGATTTCTTTCCTGTCCGTCCTATTTGTTCTATATGTCCTATCTGTCCTGTTTCTTTTTCGACAAAGTCTTCTTACCGGCTTTGATTTTCGTTTCGGTGGTTTTAACCGCCGCCCTTCCGTTGGTTGAAGGTTTCGGAGAGATGGCGGCGGGCAGCAAAGCTTCGGCAAAAACTTCCCGCACGTTTTCAACGAAGACGATTTCGAGGTCGCGCTGAGGCTCTTTGGGAACTTCTTCCATGTCCTTGCGGTTCTGGGCGGGCAGGATGACTTTCTTCATCTGCGCGCGGTGAGCGGCGAGCAGTTTCTCTTTCACTCCTCCAATTGGCAGCACATCGCCGCGCAACGTGATCTCGCCGGTCATCGCGACGTGTTTGTTGACGGGGCGGCTTGAAAGGGCCGAGACCAGCGCGGTGGCCATTGTGATGCCCGCCGAGGGGCCGTCTTTCGGCGTCGCGCCTTCGGGAATATGGACGTGAATGTCGGTTTTAGCGAAGATGTCTTCGTCAATGCCCAACTCCCTGGCGCGCGACTTGGCGAATGAGTAAGCCGCAACCGCCGATTCGCGCATCACATCGCCCAACTGGCCCGTGAGCTGCAGCGTTCCCTTGCCTTTCATCGTCAGAGCCTCGATGAAGAGAATATCGCCGCCCGTGGCCGTCACCGCCAATCCGGTCGCCACGCCTATCTGATCATGCTTCAACATCTCTTCGGGTTCGATTTTGGACGGACCCAGAAATTCGCTCAGGTTTTTGACCGTGACCTTGACCTGTTCGGTATCGCCTTCTGCGACGCGGCGCGCCACTTTACGACAGACTTTGCCGACTTCGCGTTCGAGCTGGCGCAGTCCCGATTCCCGCGTATATTTCACTACCGCGTCGCGCAAGGCGGACTCGGAAATGGAGAGATTCTCGGGGGTGACGCCGTTCTCTTCCATCTGCTTTGGAAGCAGGTGGCGCAACGTGATTTGCAGTTTCTCGTCCTCGGTGTAGCCCGAAAGCCGAATGACCTCCATCCTGTCGCGCAGCGCGGGCTGAATGGTTTCGAGCACGTTGGCCGTAGTCATGAACATCACGTTCGACAGATCGAAGGGCGCGTTCAGGTAATTGTCGCGGAACGAGAAGTTCTGTTCAGGGTCGAGCACTTCCAACAGCGCGGACGACGGGTCGCCGCGAAAATCGGAGCTGACCTTGTCTATCTCGTCCAGCATGATCAACGGGTTGTTCGTCCCGGCCTGTTGAATAGCCTGGATGATGCGCCCGGGCATTGCGCCGACATAGGTCCGGCGGTGGCCGCGAATTTCGGCCTCGTCGTGAACGCCGCCCAGACTCAGCCGTACGAATTTGCGATTGAGCGCCCGCGCGATCGAACGGCCGAGGCTGGTTTTGCCAACGCCCGGGGGACCGACCAGGCAGAGGATCGAACCTTTCGCCTTCTCTTTGATCTTGCGAACGGCCAGCGCCTCTATGATGCGCTCCTTGACCTTTTCCAGCCCGTAATGATCCTCGTCCAGAATCTCCTGCGCCTTCTTCAGGTCCAGGTTCTCCTTGGAATGCTTCGACCACGGCAGCGCGACCATGATGTCCAGCCAGTTGCGCAGCGTGGCCGTCTCGGCCGCGTCGGGATGCATACGTTCCAGCTTCTTCAACTGGCGATCGACTTCCTCTTCGACCGGCTTCGGCATCTTGCCCTTGGCCATCTTTTCGCGGTATTGCGCGATGTCTTCGGCCAGTTCATTGCCTTCGCCCAACTCCTGCTGGATGGCCTTCAACTGCTGGCGCAGATAAAACTCGCGCTGCGAGCGGTCTATCTCGCCCTTGGCCTGCGTGTTGATCTCCTGCTGGACGGTCAGGACTTCGATCTCTTTCGTCAGAAGCTCGTTGACGCGGTGCAGGCGCGGGGTTACGTCCAGCTGCTCCAGCACGGACTGCGCGTCTTCGACTTTGAGCTCCAGGTTCGACGCCGCCAGGTCGGCCAGACGCGCCGGGTCTTCGACCGTAGTGACGATGGCCATCACCTCGGGCGATATGTTCTTGCCCAGTCCGACGGCCTTTTCGAGCGACGACCTGATGTTGCGCGTCAGCGCCTCCAACTCCAGGTCTTCCTTGGGGGGATTTTCTTTCAGCTCTTCGATGCGCGCCTGCAGGTGGTTCTGGTTGTCTTCGAGGTAGTTGATCTTCGCGCGCGCAATGCCCTGCACCAGGATGCGGATGCGCCCGTCGGGCAGCTTCAGCATGCGCATGATGATCGCCACCGTCCCCACGTCGTAAAGGTCGCCCTGTCCAGGCTCCTCCTTGTCGGAATCACGCTGCGCCGTGAGCATGATCATGCGGTTTTCGGCCAGCGCCTGATCGACGGCGCGAATCGAACGCTCGCGGCTGACGAACAGCGGCACAATCATGAACGGAAAAATCACGATGTCGCGCAGCGGCAACACCGGCAAGGTTTCGGGGATCTTGATTTGTTCTTCGGCGCTTTCAGGCGCCGTTTGTTTTTCTTCTAGCTCTGTAGACATATTTTCAGTAGTCGGAAACCGGAATTGTAATCTCTCTCCCGCAGTCGCCGTTCTTCGGCAATCGAATTTGCAGGATTCCATCCGCTAATTTCGCCGAGATTTTCGACGGGTCAATCGACCATTTGAGCGGCAGGCTGAAAGTGAAGCCTCCGAATGTGCGTTCGAGGCAGATGAAGCGGATCGGCCGATCTTCTTCGGGAAGCAGGGCGCCGGTAAAATTCGGGCGCTCCTTGCGGCATTCGATCTTGAGGACGTTGTCGCGCAACGTGACGCGAGTCTGTTCCGGAGGGACGCCGGGCGCCTCAACTCTGATCAGAATCGCATCCTCCATCTCGCACACGTCCACCGGCGGCGCCCACGCCACATGCGCGGTCGAACTCAGGGCCATCGCCCGCATCTCCTCCAACCGCGCAATCATCCGGCGCATCTGTTCTTTCAGTTGCTCAGCGAAATCTCCTGATATCGGACTCAAAGGATTAGTTATCGCCATAAATCCCGCGCTGCGCCGGCGTAGCCGCTGTTTGTCCGGCCCGCCGGCTAGATGATTCTGGAAATGACATATTTTCAAACCAACATTGGATTCTAGCTGTCGCTTCTGAAGTGCGCAAGAAGCGCTTAGCCACAGAGACACAGAGCCACAGAGCAGAAAGAGGATAAGACAATATCTTTTTCTCTCCTTCTCTGTGGCTCTGTGTCTCTGTGGCTAATAGTCTGGTTCCTATTCGGAGTTGGAAGCGGATAATGTTTGGGATGGTTTCCATCGCAAAACAGGTTTGCGGGCGGCGGCGGCCTCGTCGAGTCTGCCGATGCGCGTGTTATGCGGAGCCGATTTGACCAGCTCGGGGTTTTGCTCGGCCTCCATTGCGATTGATTTCATGGCATCGATAAACAGGTCCAGTTCTTCGCGCCCTTCGCTCTCGGTAGGTTCGATCATCATTGCGCCGGGCGCGACCAGCGGGAAATAGATGGTCATCGGATGGAATCCGTAATCGATCAGCCGCTTGGCGATGTCCAGTGTGTGGACGCCGAATTTCTGCTGACGTTTGTCGTTGAGAATCACTTCGTGCATCGGCTGGCCGTCGAAGGCGACGTCATAAACGTCTTTCAGTTGATGAGCGATGTAATTGGCGTTGAGGACCGCCGTCTCGGTCGCTTCGCGCAGGCCGTCAGGGCCTAAAGTGAGGATATAACAGAGCGCGCGCACGAGCACCGAGTAGTTGCCGCAAAACGCCCGCACCCGCCCGATCGATTGCGGGCGGTCATAGTCCAATCTCAAAACGCGCCGGCCGTCTATGGTCTCGGCGACGACCCTTGGGACGGGAAGGAAGGGCTCCAGCTCTTTGGTCACGGCGATCGGCCCGGCGCCAGGCCCTCCGCCGCCGTGAGGGGTCGAGAACGTCTTGTGAAGGTTCAGGTGGATGACGTCGACTCCCATGTCGCCAGGCCGCGTCACGCCGACCAGCGCGTTCATGTTCGCGCCGTCCATATAAACCAGCCCGCCGGCCGCATGAACGATGCGGCAGACCTCTTCGATATTCTCCTCGAACATTCCCAGGGTCGAAGGGTTGGTCAGCATCAACGCGGCGACGTCTTCGTTGACGGTCTGGCGCAGGTTTTCGAGATCGATCGCGCCGTTGGAGTTCGATTTGATCGTCTTGACCTGATAGCCACAGACGGCCGCCGAGGCCGGGTTGGTGCCATGCGCCGAATCGGGGATCAGCGCGATTTTGCGCGCGTCGCCGCGCGATTCCAGGCATTTGCGGATGACCATCAATCCGGTCATTTCGCCCTGCGCTCCCGCGGCCGGTTGCAGGCTGACCGCGGGGAGTCCCGTGATCTCGGCCAGCGCGTCTTCCAGCGCCTTGAGCAATTCCAGATTGCCTTGCGCCAACTCGTCCGGCGTGTAGGGGTGCGACGCCGCGAAGCCTTCAAAACGCGCGATGCGCTCGTTGAGCTTCGGGTTGTATTTCATCGTGCATGAGCCGAGCGGATACATCCCGTAATCGACCGCGTAGTTCCACGTCGAAAGCCGTGTGAAATGCCGGACGACATCGACCTCGCTGACTTCGGGCAACTCCCCGACGTCGTCGCGCAGCAGTTTCGGATCGATCAGGGAATCAATAGGCGCCGCTTCGACGTCGAGCGCGGGCAGTTTGTAACCCACGCGCCCGGGCCGCGAACGCTCGAAAATCAGTCCTTCATTTTGATTGATGTGAACGGATGCTTTTTTAATAGTCATATAGGACAGATAGGGCAGACAGGACAAATAGGACAGATAGGATGAATGTGTTATCTGTCCTATCTGTCCTATTCACAAAGCCTCAATCAAAGAATCAATCTCCGCCTTAGTCGTCGTTTCGGTGACGCACATCAGAATTTCGTTCTTCATTTCAGGGAAGAATCTGGAAAGCGGCAGGCCGCCGATGAACTTTTTGCCGGCCAGCCTGGACAGAACCGCTTCTGACGATTTCGGACAACTGATTACGAACTCATTGAAGAACGGCGCGCTGAATCGGATCCGGTAACCATTAACTTCCGTGATCCGCTTCGCCGCGTAATGGGCTTTTTGCGTGTTCTGTTCGGCCACTTCGCGCAATCCGCTTCTGCCCATCGTCGAAAGGTAGATTGCGGCTATCAGCGCGTAGAGGCCCTGGTTGGTGCAGATGTTGGAGGTCGCTTTTTCGCGGCGGATGTGCTGCTCGCGGGTCGCCAGCGTCAGCGTATAACCGCCGCGGCCCTCGGCGTCGCGCGTTTGGCCCACGAGCCGGCCCGGAATCTGTCGCATCAATTTTTCGGTCGTCGCGAAGAAACCGCAATAAGAGCCGCCGAACGACAGCGGGATGCCGAACGATTGCGCTTCACCGCAAACGATATCAGCCCCGGCGCGACCGGGCGCCTGCAGCAACCCCAGGCTCAAGCCTTCGGCGACCACGACCACGAACAGAGCGCCCACGCGATGCGCCGCCGCGCCGATCTCCCGCAGGTCCTCGACGCCGCCGAAGAAGTTCGGCGATTGAACGATCACGGCGGCGACGCCGGAGTCCAGCGAATTCAAAGCGCCGGATTCGAGCGCGCCGGTCTTTTCATCGAAAGGCAGCGTGATCTCGTCAATCCCGGCGTTGCGGATGTAGGTGTCGACGACTTGCCGGTATTCGGGGTGCAGATTGCCCGCCAGCGCGACTTTCGGGCGGCCCTTCACGCGGGCGGCCACGCGTTCGGCCATCAGGACGGCCTCGGCTGTCGCGGTGGAACCGTCGTAGAGCGACGCGTTCGCGACCTCCATCCCCGTCAATTCGCAGACCATCGTCTGGAATTCGAAGATCGCCTGTAACGTGCCCTGGCTGATCTCCGGCTGGTAGGGCGTGTAGGACGTGTAGAACTCCGAGCGAGAGATCAGCGCGTCGATGACCGTCGGTATGAAATGGTCGTAAGCGCCCGCGCCCAGAAACGAGGTCATCTTTTCGCCGGTATGTCGCGTGGTGTTCCGCTCGGCCAGGTCGCGGAAGAACGCGAGCGCGCCGGTTTCGGAAAGCGCATGCGGAAGATCGAGTGGACGTTTGAGCTTGAGCCGGTCTGGGATGCCACTAAAAAGGTCGGCGACGGATTTGCGGCCCATTTCGCGCAGCATCGCTTCGCGCTCTTCGGCCGAATTGGGAATGTAACGCACTTATTCCTCTTTCTGGGATTCTACAAAATCTTCGTATTCGCTCGCCGACAGCAGGCTGTCGACCTCGTTCGGCTTGGCGATCTTGATTTTGATCATCCATCCGTCCGCGTACGCGGAGGTGTTGACCAGCTCCGGCGCGTCGACCAGAGCTTCGTTGATTTCAGTGACCTCTCCCGAAACGGGAATGTAGAGTTCGCTGAAAGTCTTCACTGATTCGACCTCGCCGAAAGTGTCGTGCGCTTCGAACTTCTCTCCCACGCGCGGCAACTGGACATGAACCACATCGCCCAACTGCTCCTGCGCGAAGTCCGTGATGCCGACTGTGCCGGTGTCGCCGGCGACGCGAATCCACTCGTGGTCTTTGGTGTAATGAAGGTCGTCAGGGTAAGCAGCCATTGCGGTATCTCCCGAATAAATTTAATGCGATTACTTGATACGTTTATAGAACGGCGTTTGCACAACTTGCGCTTTGAGCCTCCGTCCGCGCACGTCGACTTCAAAAGCCGATCCGACGCCGGTGTGTTCGATCGGCAGGTACGCCAGGCCGATGTTCTTTTTAAGATACGGCGCGAAACTGCCAGACGTGACCAGGCCGGCCTCCCGATCGTCGATGAATACAGGGTAGTGGTCGCGGGCGATGCCCTTATCAGCCATTTCAAAACCGACGAGTTTGCGCGTCAATCCTTCTTCTTTCTGTTGAAGCAGGCGGTCACGCCCTATGAAATCGCCCTTCTTGAATTTGCAAATCCAGGCCAGGTCGGCTTCGAGCGGGGTCGTCGAGTCGTCAATGTCGTTGCCGTAGAGCGCCATCTTCGCTTCGAGCCGCAGAGTGTTGCGAGCGGCCAGGCCGCAGGGCAAAATCCCGCGCGGCTGGCCCGATTCTAAAATCTTGTTCCAGATGCGGTCCGACTCGTTCGGATCGAAGTAAATCTCAAACCCGTCTTCGCCAGTGTAGCCGGTCCGCGCGATGATCGCCGGGACGCCGTCAACCTCGCCGCGCGTGAACCAGTAATATTTGATGGACGCAAGATCAACGCCGGTCAGCGGTTGTAAAGTCTCCAGGGCATTCGGCCCCTGGATCGCCAGTTGGGAGTAGTCGGCGCTGACGTTCGTCACCTCGGCGACGAAATCGCCCGCGTGGCCGCGTATCCAATCGAAGTCTTTGTCGGCGTTCGAGGCGTTGACGCAAAGGAAGTAATGATCCGGGGCGAAACGGTGGACCAGAATGTCGTCAACGAATGTGCCTTCCGGGTAGGTCAGCCCGGTATATTGAGCCTGCCCGTCGTTAAGGGCGCTGGCGTCGTTGGTGGTCAGGTGTTGTATGAGGTCCAGCGCCTGCGGGCCGCGAATTTCGATCTCGCCCATGTGGCTGACGTCGAA
>DASUFM010000671.1:0-8404 GCA_036274535.1 Blastocatellia bacterium | reverse complement strand
CGCTCCCTCTGCGTTCTCCGCGCCTCTGCGGTGAATGGACTGGCATTGTCAATCAACCCGATTTGTAAACTTTCTTTTCTGAACCTCAATAAATCAGACCACATGAGATCGGGTCAGTACCGCGAGCGGTAGCGAGCGTCGCAGATGCCTGGATAACGCTCCCTACCGGTCGCGGTACTGACTCGGTGTACCAATCTTGTGTGGTCCGATTTAGATTAGAACCGCGGAGGACGGGCCGCAGAGGTACGCGGAGGAAAGCAAGTCTGGACCTTTCTCTGCGGTTCTTCGCGTCTTCCGCGGCCCGTCTTCCGCGATTGGATTATCCGTACTTACTGTTTGAACTTTCCGAAACGTATCGGGAAAAATTTTAGTATGTGTATTAAAGCTTCCGAGCCGAATGGCTGGGAGATCTGAATCGGCCAAATGTATAATAAGAGGAACGCGATTATGTATTCTAGAAGAGAATTTGGAAAACTTACCCTGCTCGGACTGCCGATGACGGTTGCGCTCGCGCGAGGCTCCGCCCAGGGCTCCACAATGATCGACAGCAAGATCAACGGCGTGCGGATCGGCGTGCAATCGTATAGTTTCCGCACCATTCCGCTGGACGACGCCATCAAGGCGATGGCCAAAATCGGCATCGGCGAATGCGAGTTGTTTTCAGGCCACGTCGAGCCGCGCTTCGGTCCTCCAGCGGGGCCCCCAAGGCCGCGGCCGCAAGGCGAAATAACGCCGGAGATGCGCGAAGCGATGCGCGAAGCGGCGCGCAAATCGCGGGAAGAGACTCGCAAGTGGCGATTGGAAGTGTCGCTGGATCATTTCAAGGAAATCCGCAAAAAGTTCGACGCCGCCGGGATCAAGCTGCAAGGCTATAATTACAGTTTCAACGACAGTTTCACCGACGAGGAGATTGATCGCGGCTTCCAGATGGCGCAGGCGCTCGGCGTCAACCTCATCACCGCGTCATCGACAGTGACTTCGGCGAAACGGGTCGCGCCGTTCGCCGACAAATACAAGATCACTGTCGCGATGCACGGCCATTCCAACCTGACCGACCCGAACCAGTTCGCCAAGCCCGAAAGCTTCTCGGCGGCCCTGGCGATGTCGAAATATTTCGCGATTAATCTGGACGTCGGCCATTTCTTCGCCGCCGGCTACGATCCGGTCGCATACATAGAGGCGAATCACGCCCGCATTACTAACCTTCATATCAAAGACCGCAAGAAAAATGACGGGCCGAATACCCCCTGGGGAGAGGGCGATACGCCGATCAAGCCGGTTCTTCAACTCCTCAAACAGAAAAAGTATAACATCCCAGCAAATATCGAATACGAGTACCGTGGCGATGACGCGGTGGTCGAAGTCGGAAAATGCTTTCAATATATTAAGGACTCGCTCGCGTAATCAATCGAGGCCTATCAACAGGCCTCAATGGAGAAAAGAGAGATGAAAAAAGATAAAATCACACGACGAAAATTCGTCGCGGGCACGACCGGCGCTACTCTCAGCGCAATGATCGTTCCGCGCCACGTGCTCGGAGGCGTCGGGTACAACGCTCCCAGCGATACAGTCAATTTCGCGCTCATCGGCTGCGGCGGCCAGGGCAAGACCGACTCCGGAGAACTCGTGAACGGGGGCCAGAACCTGGTCGCGCTCTGCGACGTGGATTTCGGGTACGTAGACCGCGAAATCGCCCGCATGACCACCCCGCGTCCTCCCCGTCCCGGCGCTCCGCCGCCGAGCGAGCAGATGCAGAAGATGATCCAGGCGCGTATGGCGCAGGCGGCCAAATTGGCTGAGGCTTACAAGACGGCCAAACGCCACTCCGACTTCCGCAAAATGCTCGAAGAGCAGAAAGACATAGACGCCATCGTCGTCGCCACTCCCGACCACCTGCATGCCGTCATCGCCAAGACCGCGATGGAACTCGGCAAACATGCCTACGTCGAGAAACCGCTTACCTGGTCGATTCACGAAGCGCGCGTGCTTCGCGAGACCGCCGCTCGCAAGAATGTCGTCACGCAGATGGGCAACATGGGCCATTCGAGCGAGGGCGCGGCGCTCGTCAACGAATGGATACAGGCCGGGGTGATCGGGCCCGTACGCGAAGTCAAAGTCTGGACGAATCGTCCATTGGGTTACTGGCCGCAGGGCGTCCCGCGCCCCGGCAAACTTCCAGTGGCGGCTGACGCTTCGGCGTCTACTGCAAAAAGCGGCCCCTCCGCCGGTTCCGCCCAAACAGGCGCCGCCAATCAGTTCGGAGCTGATTGGGACGCCAAACAGGTCAACCGGGCGCTGGCCTCGGCGATGGACGGCGATTATCCAATTCCCCAGGGTTTGAATTGGGATCTCTTCCTCGGCCCGGGGCCGGAAGTGGCCTACCATCCGATCTATCATCCATTCAACTGGCGCGGGTGGCTGGATTGGGGCACCGGCGCGATCGGCGACATGGCCGCGCATCTGATCGATCATCCGTACTGGGCCCTGGGATTGACCTATCCGACCTGCGTCGAAGCCACATTCACGCCGTTCGGCGTCGACATCAAGGGCAATAAGGTCAGCTATCCAATGGGAACTCAGGTCGTCTACAAATTCCCGGCGCGCGGCGCTCAACCGGCGGTCACTCTCACCTGGGTTGACGGCGGGCTGATGCCGGGGCGTCCCGACCTGCTGCCGGATGACGTGCCTCTCAATCCTGAAGGCGGCGTCATTTACTTCGGCGAGAAAGGCATCCTTATTCACGGCACCTACGGCTCGCGCCCGCAGATCTATCCTCGATCGCTGATGGAAGTGGCCGCGAAAGTTCCGAAGACCTACTTCCGCGTCGAGAAGGACGGCGAAGGCCAGTTCGCACAGGCGAAGCACCGCATGAACTGGATCAACGCCATCAAGGGCAAGGAGAAGGCCACCTGCCCGTTCGAATACGCCGGGCGCCTGACCGAAACCATGCTCCTCGGCGTCGTGGCCATGAAAACCGGACAGGGCAAGCGCCTCTACTACGACGGCGATAAGGGCCAGATCACGAACAACACTGACGCCAACCAGTATCTGCAGCGCGAATACCGCAAGGGCTGGAGCCTGTGATTTTGATTTAGCTCTTTAAGAACGACAGAAGAACGCGGAACACGCGGAAAAAACCGAACACGCGGAAGGAGAGCAAAAAGATTGATGCTTTCTTTCCGCGTGTTTCGTTATTTCAGCGTGTTCCGCGTTTTATTCGAAGGGCAGCCCCACGTAATTTTCCGCCAGCGCGGTGGCGGCCGCGCGCGAACCTGTCACGTATTCCAATTCGGCAAGTTGGATTCGCCGATGAAATGTAGCGCTGTCCGGGAAACGGTGCAGCAGCGAAGTCATCCACCACGAAAAATGCTCGGCGCGCCAGACGCGGCGCAAGCAGGTCTGCGAGTATTGATCGAGCAGTTCGCTTTTTCCCGTCTGGTAATAATCGCCGAAGGCCCGCGAGAGCGCGCGAACGTCGGCGGCGGCCAGGTTGAGCCCTTTCGCCCCTGTAGGCGGCACGATGTGCGCGGCGTCTCCGGCAAGGAACATGCGCCCGTATTGCATAGGCTCGACTACGAAACTGCGCATCGGCGTGACGCCTTTCTGAATGATCGGCCCCTCTTTCAGCGCGAGGTCGCCGCCGGCGTCGAGCCGCGTCTCCAGTTCTCCCCAGATTCGATCATCCGGCCAGTTGGCGACATCTTCGCTCGGGTCGCATTGAATGTAGAGTCGCGTGATGCGCGGCGAGCGCATGCTGAAGAGAGCGAAGCCGCGTTCGTGATGGCAGTAAATCAATTCTTCCGACGGAGGTTTGGATTCGGCCAGAATGCCCAGCCATCCGAAAGGGTAGGCGCGCTCGTAAACTGTCAGCGCCCCATCAGGAATGGAAGCGCGGCAGACGCCGTGAGAGCCGTCACAGCCCGCTATGAAGTCACAGGCGATCTCCCGCTGTTCGCCCGCCCATCGAAAGCGAATCTTCGGAGTCTCGCCGTCAAAGCCGTGAACGCTCACGTCCTCGACCTCGAAAAATATCCCGGCGCCCGAGTCGAGCCTCGCTTTGATCAAATCCTTGACAAGCTCGGTCTGGCCGTAGACCGTGATGGCGCGCCCGCCGGTCAATTCGCGCATATCGATGCGATGTCGGCGGCCGCAAAAACTCAATTCGATGCCGTGATGGACGAGTCCCTGCCGCCGCATGCGCTCGCCCGCCCCCGACTCGTTGAGGATGTCCACCGTTCCCTGCTCCAGCACGCCCGCCCGGATTCGGCTTTCGACATACTCGCGGCTGCGAGCTTCGATTACGATTGACTCGATGCCCTGCAACCACAACAGACGCCCAAGCAGTAATCCCGCCGGGCCTGCTCCGACAATGCCGACCTGTGTTCGCATGGCTAACCTTGAAGAATTTCAGCCACGAATGAACACGAATATTCACGAATCGCCGCGAGAAAGCAGAAAGCGAATATGCCGTCGCGATCAATAAAATAATTCGTGTTCATTCGTGTTCATTCGTGGCTGAATATTTTTCCATTAAACGTGTTGTTTCACATCTTCCGACAGTTTCTGCATCCATTCATAATGCGTTCGATATGATTTATAGGTCGCTCTGGAGAACGTCGCCGAAACGGCGGAAGCCAGGACGACCGTAATCGCGAGCGACCACCCGACCATGTCTCCGTCGCGGAACAGATAGTCGTTTAAAACGCCCGGCATCAACGGCCCCAGCGACTGCCCGCCAAGACTGATGACGAAGACCATCAGCGCGGCGACCTGCCCTCGCAACTGATTCGGGAAGATCAACTGCAACGAAGCATAGGAGCTGCCGACCGGCAGCGCCAGAAAGAATTGCGCGGGAACCATCAACACCAGCAGCCACGTCAGATTGGGCATGCTCATCGCCAATCCGAAAAAGACGCCGGCCCCTACGGTCCCGACCACGCCGACTTTGAGAGGCGCTTCGTGAATCCTCTTACTGATCCAGCGGTCGCAAAGCTTGCCGCCCACAAACATTCCCGAAATCCCGGCCGTCAGCAGTATCACGCCAAGCGTCAGACCCGTCGTGGCCCGTTGCCATTTGTGGATGCGCAGGAAGTATTCCGGCGCCCAGGCCAGGACGGCGTAATTGCATGCGGCCTGCGCCGACAGCGCCACGCATACGCCGGCCACCGACCGCCAGCGCAGTCCGAATTCGCGCAACACTTCGCGGCGAGTCAGTCGCGAAGACTGCCCATCGGCCTTTCGCAGCAGGTTGCGGCGCAGCGGTTCGCGCACCGTATAGATCAGTAATCCGACCAGCAAACCCGGCAGTCCAACGATCAGAAAGGTTAGCCTCCATGAAGCTATTTCCCCGAGGACGGGGACCGTGACCGCCGGCATTCCGGCCACCTGCTGCGTCACCGCGCCGCCGACGATCATCGCTATTCCCGAACCGATGAAGATGCCCATCGCATAAACGCTGAGCGCGCCGCCCAGTTTCTCTTTCGGAAAATAGTCCGCGGTCATGGACATCGCCGCCGGCCCGAGCGTAGCTTCTCCAACGCCTACGCCCATTCGCGTGGCGAAAAGCCCCCAGAAGTTGCCGGCCGCGGCGCACATCGCGGTCATCAGGCTCCAGAAAAAGACGCCCACGGCTATGATCGCTCGACGGCTGTATCTGTCCACCAGCCATCCCACAGGCAATCCCATAAGCGTGTAAAACGCCACGAACGCCAGCCCCTGTAACAGCCCGACGCCCGTATCGCTGATTTCGAAGTCCCGTTTGATCGGTCCCACCAGCATACTGAGAATCTGCCGGTCGATGAACGAGAGCGTATAACAAACCATTAACACGAAGACGACATACCATGCGTACTTCAGACCCGATTCGGTCGTTTTCTCTTCAGTGATGGGCTCGCTTGTCAGTTTTTCATTCGTCATTTGTCACCTGAGTAGCGATGGATTTCATTCTCCCTTCTTAATTTTCAATTTTCCATTTTTAGGCGGAGAAGCTTTAACCCAACCCCTGTACCTGCCTAAAGATGGAAAATTGAGAAGGGAGAATCCTTTGTTCCTGATTATCCCCACACCTCGCGCGCGGTTTCGGCCACCAGCCGCAGTTTCGCTTCCTGATCGGCGTCGCTCAGCAGGTTGCCTTCCAGAGTTGACGCGAACCCGCACTGTGGACTCACCGCGAGCCGCTCCAGCGGCACAAAAGAAGAGGCTTCCTCGATGCGGCGCTTCAGTTCGTCCTTGCTTTCGAGGGCGGGCGTCTTCGTGCTGACCAGGCCGAGCACGACGACGCGGTCTTCGGGCATTTGGGCCAGCGGCTCGAAACCGCCGGAGCGCTCGTCATCGAATTCGAGCAGGAAGCGGTCGAAGCGCGTCTTGCGAAAGACCTTCGTGATCGGCCCGTAATCGCCCCGCGCGTAAAATTTGCTCTGGTTGTTGCCGCGGCACAGGTGCAAACCGAAGGTGATCCCCGAATGGTTTCCGATGATGGCGTTGTCCATTTCGATCGAGAGATCGAGCAAACGATCCGGGTCGTTGCCGCGCTTGCGATACCCCTCGCGCAGATCGGGGTCGAGCAGCGCCGTGTATTGCGGCGAATCGATCTGAACGTACACGCAGCCCAGACGAATCAGTTCTTCGATCTCGCCGCGAAGGATATCGACCAGGTCGGCCAGGTAAGCGTCAACTGTAGCGTAGGCGCCAGAGGACTTTTCGACGTCGTAATAGGCCGCGGCCTGCTGCGCGCTAACGAGAGTGGTCTTCGCCGGGCGCGCCGTTTGCGCGCGCAGCCAGGTGTACTCCTCCGCGCACATATGCCGCCTGCGCCGCAGCTTGGAAACGACGACCGGGCGCGGCTGAATCACTTCTTCGCCCTTTTCATTGCGAAAAGGAATAGCCCAGCCGCCCAATTTGTCGTAGCCATCGATGGCGTCCACCAGGTGGCCGTAAAAAGCGTAGCGCCGCATCTCGCCGTCGGTGACGACTTCGATGCCGGCCCGGTCCTGCAATTCCACGACCTCGGCCACGGCGCGATCTTCGATCTGTTTGAACGCGGCGTCCGAAAGCTCACCAGATTCGTGACGCCGGCGCGCTTCTTTCAAATAATCAGGTCTCAGCAAACTTCCGACTACATCGCTTCTGTACATAGCAGATTTCTCCTTTTCATTCATGGCTAAAATTCTTTTTGAGTTCCACGGCCTTCGCGACCGCCCAGTAACTGTCCGGAGGTTTGCCGTCGAAATGTTCGAGGAGTCCCAGACCGGCGAGCCAATCCTGACGGCGCGCGGTCGCTTCGGCCATGATCGGTTCGACGCCGATGGAGCGCAGAGTCGCGGCGACTTCTTCCATTTCTCTGGCGCGCCGCTCTCCGTGCTCGACGACGCGCCCGATCATGTAACTTGCCAGTTTCTTCCAATCCATTCCCGGGAAGGTTTCGTCGAGCGTGGCGAAGACTCGTTCGTCGGCGCCGTAAGGAACGCTGCCCAACACGCATTCGAGCAACAACGCTTCGAGTCCTTTGACGACTACGCTTCTACACATCTTGACGGCGGATGCGGCGCCGATCCGCTCGGAGATCACTTCGAGATTCATGCCGTAAGGCGAGAGCAGGCGGGCGAACTCCGGCGCATGAGCGCCGCACAGGAGCATCGGCGCTGCGGCCCCATGACGCGGGACCGGCGACATGATCGCGGCCTCCACGAACCGCGCGCCGCGGGAATGGACAAGTTTCCCGACGGTCTGTTTGACCGCCGGCGAAACCGAGTTCAGATCGGCGTAAATGCGCCACGGTGAGAGAAAAGGAGTTGTCTGTTCCGCGGCCTCAACGGCGCGGTTCGCGGTCACGGTCGAAAGCAGCATATCGCAGGCGTCCGCCAGATCGGCGTTCGTTTCGAGGAGCGGAACCCCCGCTTCGGCGGCTCGCCGCTGGATTTTCTCGCCGAGACCCGGCGCGCGCGCGTTGATGTCGTAAGCGCAGACGCCGGAAAGGCCGGCGCCGCGCAATCCTTTCGCGATATGAAACCCAGCTTCGCCAAAGCCTATAAAACCGACTTTTAGTTCGTTGTTCATAGTCGCAATAAGACCGCCACAGAGACGGAGGATCGAGGATTGAGGATCGAGGATCGAGGATCGCGATCTTCTATCTTCCATCTTCCATCCTCGATCTTCCATCCTCCGTCTCTCCATCTCTGTGGCTATTTAGAATCGAATCTTCAGTCCGTACTGAAACTGGAACGGGTTCGAGGCGTCGCGCGGCGAGCCGAATCCGAGAGCCGGATTCGGCGGCGCGCTGAGGTCTGTCCCTCCGTAAACAGTGTTCAGGTCAGTAATGTTGACTCGATTGAAGAGATTGAAGAAGTCGGCGCTGAATTCAGCGCTGACTCGATCATTGAATCGGAATTCGCGCGCGACGCGCATG
>DASUFM010000670.1:0-2424 GCA_036274535.1 Blastocatellia bacterium | reverse complement strand
TTTGTGTGGCTTAGTGGATGATTTTCTGAGAGGTTGGTTGTAACTCGAAGCTCCGGATTGCAGTAATTGTCACAGAATACTTTCAGAACTTCACTTCGGAGATATAAATGAAAACAGTGAATCGAATCCTCATAATCATATTGGCATTAATCTTCGCGGTCGGTCCGTCAAATTTGACTATCGGGGCGCTGGCCCAGGACGGAGCGAAAGAGAAAATCGATTACGCGATGATCGGCAGGATTAAGGAAGAGGGATTGAACCGGTCGCAGGTCATGGACCACATCAGTTGGCTCTCGGATGTGTATGGCCCGCGGCTGACGGGATCGCCGGCGATCAAACAGGCGAGCGAGTGGACGCAGAAGCGATTCAAGGAATGGGGACTCGTCAACATTCACGAGGAAGGATGGCCGTTCGGCAAAGGTTGGTCGCTCGAACGATTCAGCGCGAATATGATCGAGCCGCAGGTCTCGCCTCTCATAGGCTATCCGAAATCCTGGACTCCGGGGACGCAGGGCGCGGTCACCGCCGAAGTCGTGTACGCGCCGATCAGTTCGGAGGCCGACTTCGACAAATACCGCGGCAAACTACAGGGCAAGATCGTGCTCATGCAACCGGAGCGCGAGGTCAAAATGCTGGAAGGGCGCGTAGTCCTGCGGATGAACGACGAAGACATCAGGGAGACTCAGACGACTCCTATCCCCGCTCGTAGCGCGGGCGGTGGCGCGCGCGGTAGAGTTGGATTCATGCGCGGCGCGCAATTGCAATCGAAGATCAACGCTTTCCTGCTGGCCGAAGGGGTCGCGGCCGTCTTCGATCGGGGCCCCGATAATTTTATGTCGGCGGGCGGGAGCGACCTGTCATGGCTGACTCAGCGGACTGACGGCGGGACGATCTTCGTTCAATCGGGCGGCCCGCGCGATCAGAATGCGGGCAAGGTCCCGCCGCAGGTGACTCTCGCCGTCGAACACTATAATCGCATGCTTCGGATACTGGGAAAAAAAGTGCCTGTGAAAGTCGAACTGAATATTCAGGCCAAATTTCATGACGAAGTGGAAAAGAACGGATTCAACCTGATCGCGGAGATCCCCGGAACGGATCTGGCCAGTGAAGTCGTGATGATCGGCGCGCATTTCGATTCACATCATTCGGGCACTGGCGCCACTGACAACGCCGCGGGCAGCGCCGCGATGATGGAGGCGATGCGCATCCTGAAAACGGTCGGGGCCAAACCGCGCCGCACGATTCGTATCGGATTGTGGGGCGGCGAGGAGGAAGGCCTGCTCGGCTCGCGCGCCTACGTCAAAGAGCATTTCGCCGACGCCGCTAATATGACGCCGAAACCCGAGCACGAAAAGCTGGCGGCCTATTTCAACATAGACAACGGCACTGGGCGAATTCGCGGCGTCTGGATGCAGGGCAACCTGGCCGTTAAACAGATTTTCGAACAGTGGATCGAACCGCTCAAGGACCTGGGCGTGGATTTGCTCAGCCCGCGCTCGGTGACCAGCACCGACCACCTGGCCTTCGACGCAGTCGGCCTGCCCGGCTTTCAATTCATTCAGGAGCGCCTGGAGTACAATTCGCGCACGCACCATTCAAACATGGACACGGTCGATCATGTGCAGCGCGAAGACATGGTGCAGATGGCGACCGTGGTCGCGGTCTTCGCCTATAACGCGGCGACTCGCAACGAGAAACTGCCGCGGAAAGCCCCGCCCGCGCCGGCAAGACCGAATGCGCGAATTGAATGAAGGAACACAAAAAGCGCAAAAGAAACACAAAAAGCGCAAAGAAGAATCATTGATAGCTCTGTGCTTTTTGTGTTTCTTCTTCCGCGCTTTTTGTGTTCCCTTTCTTTCTCACAGGATCGCCTCTATCAATTGAGGTCCTGCTTCAACCATCGCTCGTTCGAGTTCCCGGGCCAAATCCTCCGCTGTTTCAACTCTGACGCCGGGCACGCCCATTCCCTTCGCCAGGCTTACCCAATCAATCGCGGGCTGAGTCAATCCGATCAGGCGCCCCGCCTGTTTGCCGACTTCTTTCACGCCCGCCCGCATCAGTTCGACGCCCAGTATGCGGTAGCTGCGATTGTTGAGGATGATCGTCTTGACGTTGAGGCGTTCGCGGGCTTGAGTCCACAAGGCCTGCAGCGTATACATCGCGCTGCCGTCTGCCTGCAGGTTGATCACAATGCGATCGGGACAGGCGACGGCGGCGCCGGTCGCGCAGGGCGGGCCCAGGCCGATCGCGCCTCCCGGCTGCGTCAGCAGCGTGTGCCGCGCCGCGGATTGCGACATCGTCAGGAACGGCGCCATGCTGGTGTTGCTTTCGTCCATTACGACGGCGTTCTCAGGCAAAACGGCGGAGACGGCGGCGGAGAGCGTCTCAGGCGTGAGATTGCCCGACGGCCTCGACGGCGTTTGA
>DASUFM010000669.1:0-4336 GCA_036274535.1 Blastocatellia bacterium | reverse complement strand
AAAAGAGTTCACCGTAACAATGGCGGATAAAGGCGATCATCCGCCGATTACGTATATCACGGCGAGCGGAAAAGTACTGCTCGGACAAGGCCGTCGTCCCAGCGTGGGCGTCCCGGGCGCGACCAACTATTTGCTTGACCCCGAGACCGGATCGGTCCGGCAGGTGAAAGGTGAGTTCAGGCCACTGAATCAAAGATTCGGTCGAGAGTTGCAACCGGCAGGCAATGCAGGCGAGTTCTGGGCGGCGATTTACGATTCGCAAAAGAGAGCGACTGACATAGGGCGATATGATTCCTGGAATTTCGTTTTTACTCCGATCGTCAATTTACCGGGGCTGAGGTTGGGCGGCAACGATTTCTGGGTTGACGCGCTCGCGGGCAAAATCTGGTTTACATATCAGGGGCATCTGTTGAGAATTCCGTTGCCCCCAAAATCGAATCAGTACCGCGAGCGGTAGCGAGCGGGCTTTCGTCCACAGCCGCACGCGGCGCTGACTCGCCTCTCAAAGTGAATCTATGAAACCAAGACTCGCAGCATTCTTTACCGGCGGCACGATCTCTATGCGCTTCGATCCCGCGACGGGCGGCGCCGTGCCCGCGCTTTCTGGCGATGAGATCCTCGCGCAGGTTCCCGGACTCGATGAGATAGCCGATTTCGACGTGATCGATTTCGGCAAATGGCCCGGCCCGCACGTCACTCCTTCGCGTATGATGGACCTGGCTCGCGCGGCGCGGGATAAACTCGCGGATGAGAGCGTCGCCGGAGCGATCGTCACGCACGGCACTGACACTCTCGAAGAAACAGCCTATCTGCTCGACCTGGTTTTGAACGAGGAGAAACCGGTAGTCATAGTCGGCGCGATGCGCAACAGTTCGGAGTTGAGCTGGGACGGTCCCGGAAACCTGCGCTCGGCCGTACGCGTGGCTGTCGCTCAGCAGGCGCGCGGCCTGGGCGTGATCGTGGCGATGAACGATCAGTTGATCGCCGCCGCCGAAGCCACCAAGACCCACACCGAATCCACAGACACTTTCCAGAGCCGCGATTTCGGCCCGCTCGGAATCGTTGACAAAGACCGCGTGATCGTCACACGCCGCCCAATCGAGCATGAGCGCATCGTCACGGACAGGATCGAAGAGCGCGTGGACGTTATCAAAATGGTCGCCGGCGCCGACGGGCGCTTCATAGACTTCGCGATCAACGACGGCGCTCGCGGCATGGTGATCGAAGGCCTTGGCCGCGGCAACGTCACGGTCGCCGCTCTGCCCGCGATCGACCGCGCCGTCAAGGCCGGCATTCCAGTCGTCATCACGTCCCGCTGCCCCCGCGGCCGCGTGCTGGACACTTACGCTTACGAAGGCGCCGGAAGGCAGTTGCGAAAGATGGGCGTGATCCTGGGCGGAATGCTGCCGAGTCATAAGGCTCGAATCAAATTGATGCTGGAACTCGGCGCCGGTTATAGCGTTGAACGAATCAGGGGGTCATTCGAAGAATTATGATCCTGAACTCGTCCAAATGCTTCGCGCAAGGGCGCGTCAGACACCATCAACCCTGGGCCAGGTTCAATAGCCGCTAACGCGGCTGGAAGAATCCGCCGGCAGTATCAGGACTCAAGGCGCCCCAACCGCTCCTCGATTACCCCGCCCGCATTTTAAGCCAATCCCCATTGACAATCTAGGGGGAGCGCGTCTATCCTTCCCTTGTTAATCTAGGGAGGCGTCGAAATATGGCACAAACGAAGCAGAATTTGATTCAGGGAACGCTGGGGATGCTGATTCTCAGGTCGCTGGCGCGTGGGCCGCTGCATGGCTACGAAATCGCGCAGCGGATTCAGCAGTCGTCCGAAGAAGTTTTGAAGGTCGAGGAAGGCTCGCTCTATCCGGCGCTCTACCGGATGGAGGAGCAGGGATGGATCGAAGCGGAGTGGGGCGCTTCGGAAAACAACCGGCGCGCCAAGTACTACAAGCTGACCCGCGCGGGGCGCAAACAACTCACCGTCGAGACCTCGAACTGGGAGCGACTTTCCCAGGCGATCGCCAAGGTTTTGCAGACGGCGTAGACAGGAGAGATTCGCCATGACGACTATCAAATCCATTTTGCGACGTTCGGGCGCGGCGGCGGACGAAGTAGAGGACGAACTGCATTTTCACATCGAGATGCGGACGCGAGACAACATCGCGGCCGGAATGTCGCCTGAAGACGCGGTGGCCGACGCGATGCGGCGATTCGGAGACTTCAATCTCATCCGATCGAACTGCGAAGAAATCAGAACAGAGCGGATGGAGGGCGTTATGAAACTGGCCAGGGTCTTCTGCTGGATAATGCTCGGCTGCGGGTTGACGTTGGAAATGACCGCACAGCTGGCCACGATGCGCCTGGTCGGCCAATTCCTGATCATTATTTCGACACTGTGGCTTCTGCTCATCCATTTGCGCGAGAGTCGGCCGGATCAGCGCCGCGGCGTCCACGGCAGGGCCGCCGAGCAACTGGCGCTTAGCGTCACCCAGACCATCAGCGGTATCTCCGTGGGCGATTTTGCTGAAGACCCGCCCAGGCCGGTTCAAGGCTATGACGGGGACGGCCGCACGCCGGTCGAAAGGTTACGATCAGATGAACGTCCGTGCGACACAACCAAATAAAAAAGGAGACATGACATGTTCATCGCGATACTCACTATTTTCATCGGCGCTGTGTTAACGGCGGGCGGCGCCCAGGAGTTGATTGTTCAGGGCATTTTCAACAACAGGCGTTATCCCCTTCTCGGCGGCACGCTGGGCGCGGTGGCGGGCGCGATCCTGCTCTCCGCCGGGGTCGCGTTATTGCGAAAGTCGCCTCGCGCGCTCGATCTTATCCGCGCCTCCGCGTTGTCCTGTGTGCCCGTGTTCGTGATCATCGGCTTTATATGGCCGCTCGCCGGCTGGCCTGTAAAGATCACCGGCATAGTCTTTCCGCTGTTTCTGCTGGCGTATTTCCGAAAGTCTCCGGCTTACGCGAGCTAAAAATTACGCCCGGATGTCCGAATACCGCTTTTCATCATCGGCCTTATTCTTTTCTGGGCGGCCGCCGCGCTCCGCTATCGATCAGCCAGGCGCGGCGGCGAAGTCCATGATTACTACTTATCCATTGGACCTCTCGCGGATTGAAATTTTCGGGCGCTTGAGCGCCCTTCTTGCTTTTTTCGCTTCCACCTTTTTAAATCCACTGCTGTGGAAAATGTTCCCCCTGTAATTGCGGACAACAACAAAACCGGCCGGCTGCGGCGCGCAGGAGTCCTGGGCGACATTCATTGCGAAGACGGCCGTCTGGAGACCGCGCTGCGATTATTCGAGGCTGAGAGCCTCGACCTGATCTGCGCGGTCGGCGACATCGTCGACGGGCCGGGCGATCCCAATCGCGCCATCGATCTGCTGGTCGAACACGATGTCGTGTGCGTGCGTGGCAACCACGAACGATGGCTGCTCAATGATAAAATGCGCGATTTGCCTGACGCCAACACCCGGTTCGATTTCAACCCGAGTTCATGGGAGTTTGTTAAAAAACTCCCGCTATGGCGAAAGCTGGAGACCGTCGCCGGAGCGGCGCTGCTCTGCCACGGCCTGGGCGAATATGATATGGGCGGCGTCCTGCCATGGAATGACGATTCGACGCGGCAGACAAACCACGCGCTGTGGGAGCTGGTGGACGCGCATGAATATGATTTCGTCATCAACGGCCACACGCATCGACGTCTTGTGCGAAAATTCGACGACCTGACGCTGATCAACGCCGGGACGCTCTTCCGCGAACACGCCCCCTGCTGTCTGATCATTGATTTCGAAGCGCGGGTCGCCGAGTATTTCAACCTGCCCGCCGAAGATAATATTGTGAAGGCTGAAAGAATCGAACTGTAATATGAAAACCGCGCACAGAACTGTCACACTGTTGCTCATCATATCGCTGGCGATGATTCCCGCGCTCGCGCAGCAATCATCCATAACGCCGGGGGCGTCCACCACGCCGGCGGGCAAACCGTCGACGCTGGCTGAACTGCAATCGCGTATCGCGGCCTTGCTGGATCAACCGAAATTCGCTTCGGCGCGCTGGGGCGCGCGCGTCATCACGGCCGAAGGCGCAGTGATTTTCGAGAGAGACGTGGATAAAACTTTCATGCCGGCTTCGAACATGAAGCTCTATACTTCGGCGGCCGCGCTCGACGCGTTCGGCCCCGATTTCAAGATTAAAACATCGGTCTATGCGACCCGTCCGGCCAAAAACGGCGTCCTGAAGGGAGACCTGATTCTGTATGGTCGCGGCGATCCAAACCTATCGCCGCGATTCGACACCGATGACCCGGATCGTT
>DASUFM010000668.1:0-5188 GCA_036274535.1 Blastocatellia bacterium | reverse complement strand
ATATCGTCCTGGGTTTTCACTTCCCAGCTTTCAGTTCCGCCAATCACTTTCCCAATAAATATAGCCTTGGCTTGATTGAATTCTTCTGGTGGAGCGCCCGTCCCACAGCTACAGGCATACGCTGCGGAATGCGCCAGGGATGCGATCAGGAACGCGAGTGATAAAGGCAGTCTTTTCATGGATTTTTCCCTTGTGAGATTTATGCGTCGAATATTCTTCGTGTGGTATAGGCCACCTGAGGTTTGAACGCGGCTGGCTGAAAAAGTTGTCGGTTTTTAGGCAAAAAATTATGTATCTATCTGAAGCGTTGAAGCCACATTTTACGGTGGCGACTGACATCCAGCCACAGGGTGATTTTGGCAATTCCCGCCGCGGAGCAGGACAACCGCCCTTCCCGAAGTCGGGCGCGTGCCGTTGCTGGGCTGCGCGTACCGATTTACCGAAGCATCACTACGATGTCAGGTAGCATTGCCGCTGAACGGAGATCCCAGCCGTTTCGCTCGCCATTCCTTCAGAGTCATTTGAGCATTGAAACCGTCGATACCCTGGCCGCGCGCAAGTTCATTCAAAACCGGCACTGCATCGCGATCACCTTCGGACAGAAGTTGCGCAGCCACCCAGCCACGAACGTACTTAGACTCGTCGGCGAGCAATTTCTTGAATGCATCGCGTCCGGCGATTCCCTGGTTGTGCAACTCGCGCCATGCCGTCGCCATCTCGCGGTGCAGACGGTGGTCTTCAGCGACAGACTGTGCGAAGTCGCCCTTTTGGATGGCGGCCGTACGAAAGCGTCGGATTGCCTCATCGATGTTCATGATTTCTGACTAACGCGTCCTTGCTGCAATGCGGCGTGGCAGCAAGGATTCGGCCTATCTGATTCGGATGTTCCCATATTCAACATAGAGGGGCAGCAGACCATAGGTCGATACAGGCTTGCCTTTCGATTTCACAGGCTTGAACCTTAACCGACTGACGCGTTCCTCAACGGGCTTGGCGGCGAGCGGATGGCGGTTCATTGATTTGGCGCACACAACCTCACCTTCAGCCCGGGGAGCGCCGTTTGCTCGATCTGATAGATCAACTCCATATTCATAATTATTTCCAAACGCTGGCCGTGGCAACTGATCGACCGAGGCCAATCTCTTCCTCGGTCAGGTCAGTTAGCGGCTGGCGGCGCCGGGCGATCGAAGACGACGACATATTCTTCGGTGTTGGTCAGATCGCGCAACGTCCACCCAGCTGCCAGCGATTCGCCGATCTGTTTTTGAATCGTCGCCTCTCTGGCTGCTCTGAGGATCAGATAGTCCCGCCGCGCGACATCGGCTTTTTCTAAGGTATCGTGTTCAAAGAAAGTAGCGATGCTGAGACCGCCGCCGGTTGCGACATAGTGATAACCGAGCGCTCCCTGCTCATTCATTTCTTTCCCCATCGTCGCTTTCTTAAGCGTGGCCAGCAGGTGGTATTCATACCGCCCCTTTTCCGCCCTCTCCTTTTCACGCCGCATCAGGACGACAAGTGGAGGCGTGGATAGATAATATCGAAAGCCCTCTTTGGCCGCCTGGTTCATTTCCTTCTCCAGCGTTTTGACTTTGGCGGTTCCCATAATACGGTACTCGTACCGGCCTTTGTCGGGGCCGGACGATTCAACGCCGCGGCTCAGAACGATGTTGAGCACTATCTTGGGGCCGAGCAACACCATGGCGCCGCTTGTATCCATCCCTCCGGCTATTGCGAGCGGGATATATCCCTCGGCTACGGCCTGATCGAGTTCCTGCTGGGTCGTCTTTTTACGCTGCGCGGATAAGATTCGGTACTCAAATCGACGTCTCGTTTCTCCGGCCTCTCGTTCCAGCACTATGAACGTCTCGCTGCCGACATGAGTAAAAGCCATCTTCATCAAATCTCCGAAGTCGAACCGCGAGAGCACTCCCCGAAACTCCCAACCTTCAGCCGCCGCCTGGGTGAACTCTTTCTCGATGGTCGAGACGCGGCGCGCGGCAAGCACTTTGTATTCGTATCGCTTACCTGCTTCGGCGCGAGTCAGCAGCGCGCCGATCGCGTTGGCCAGGGACGATTTGGGGAGCTGGTGGAGCCGCCATCCCGATTGCGCGTTGCTGTTCAATTCTTTTTCAAGAGTCGATGCGTCTCGAGTGTCGATGAAGAGAAACTCCTGAATCGGAGCCGCCGGCTGATCCTGCGATGGCAGGCGACCGGCATCTATTTGCCCAGAGAGCAGCGCGATCAACAGAAGAATAATAACGGGCCAGGTCAATTTATGATGATGGGGATTCATCCGGTCTTCTCCTAATTCAAGGCGATGTTCTGGTTCCTAAACTGCGCCTTGATGCCTCAAGCCACAAGTCCCTCCCGCTGGTCCTTATAGCGAGCCTCAGATTTTTGCTGTGAGTAAAAAAAACGAGCGTGGCCAGGCAAAGCGCAGGCACGCTCAAAACTTTTTTAAGACTATAAGGAGAATAACATATGTCACGCAGAACCGAGAATACTCGTCGTTCGAATCACAGCATTTTCCTCCCGCAAAACTTCGGCTCGCCTGTCAACGATATGACCGACCATATCGCAGGCCTTGGCCTGGCGCGGCTCGACTTCGAGCGCGGCGCGGTCGCCGGCGAAGTGATTTACACCGTCGAGGGCGATTTGACGCCCACCAGCCAACAGGAAGAGGAAGCGCGCATCGCGACGCTCGCCTATGCGCTCAGGAAACTCGGCAATCCGGAAGACGCGGCGGAATTCATGCGCTGCCTGAATTCAATCTGCGAAGAGGGCGACGCGCGTTACCGGCAAGTCGCGGCTTCTTACCATTACGGCGAGATCGCCGAGCGCGGAGCCGGGCCTGTGCTCAAGGAAATGGCGCTCATCGCCATGAATCTCGCCAGCCTCAATCCGGTCACTGAAGAAACCGAAAGCGACTCTGAAATAATCTATGCGTTCCGTGGGGAATCGATGCCCCGATCGCTCTTCGATCGGGAGGTGGCCGAGGTCGAGCGAATGGTCCGTGGTCGCCGGAAGAGCTCATGCCTGGTCCACGATGACTGGACGGAATGGCTGAACGACCTGGAGGCGAACGGCGCGACTGTCGAGGAACTCGATGACGCCTTCAGGCATGTCGAAGCCCTGGATCAATACGACGAAGGCGGGGCGATTGTCCGAATGTCCGCGCACGAGCGGACATTTACTTGTGGCCGATTGGATCAGGAGTTTACTGCCGATGATCTGCCGGATAATGCGCGCTTTCTCGCTGACGACTTATTCCGCGCTTATGCGTCCGGTGTTGAAATCGAGGATATCCGGAATGAGATCAACGCGAAGCTGGACGTTCTCTTTCCTGTAACAGGGATGACAGCTGAGGGCTCCAGGTTCTTTTCACGCGCCAATATCGAGCTTCAACGTTTTACCCACGACGCTCTCGAAGCCCTCCTTGAAGACTGCTTCGGTGATTTCCACCTGAATGCGATGCGCAATAATCGTTCGTATCGCCGATTTTACACAGAAATTCGCTGCGCGACTGATACGGCGGCGATCAGCGAACTGATGAAGCAGGCGTATGAGGCCCGCCAGAATGACAAACTCTCCGTCAAACATCTCATCGCTCTCAATACGGCCGCCGATAATCAACGTGAGCGGTTGTTGTCGGCGCCGCTTTCGGCGACCGCATATCGGCTTATCAATGAGATCGTCACGGCGTCCGAGAAGAAGCTGGGCTATCTGGGCTGGGCGATGTATGGCGACAACAATCCCTCACATCCCGTTCACACTCTTAGCTCGCGGGAGCAGACGCGAATTTGGGAATTTATTACGGCCCGCAAGGCGACGACCCTGATCCTACGGCTCTATGCGAGATTGTGCTCGACTTGGGGACGGGTGATGCCGGTCGCTTGGTTCATTCTCCCTGTGGCGCTCAAAGCGCTTCTTGAATTGCCTCGCCTGCGCAAGGCGTTAAGCGTCGTTCAGAACAAACGGCGGGCCTCTATTCGAAAGTCTTACTCGGCGCCGGATCTGGCTGTCCCAACACTCGGAGCCTCACCCATCAAAAAAGACGCTGCCGTCAAATCACGCGCGGAAGCGGCGACAGGTGGGCGGCGATAAACAGCCTCATTGCCGCAGCTTCCACCCACGGCGGCGCCTTCAGTTTCCCACAATAGTCTTTCCGCCCAATGCATAGGTTGGAGCTGCGCCTAAATTGCGAGTTGGGTGAGGCGAGCGCTTTGTCTCCATCTCAACAATTTCAACATCAACTTTGAAGGGAGAAAATGTATGTCGTTCAACAAAATCACAATCGTCGGTTATCTGGGTCGCGACCCTCAATTGCGCCACACGCCGCAGGGGACGCCCGTTTGCAACTTCTCCGTCGCCACGACCGAAAAGCGCAAGAACGCGAGGGGCGAGACGGAGGAGCACACAATCTGGTTTCGGGTAACAACCTGGGGACGCCAGGCCGAGTTGGCTAACGAATATCTGGCGAAGGGCCGGCAGGTTTACGTCGAGGGGCGGTTGCGCCTCGAAGAGTACACCGATCGCGAGGGCTTTCTGCGGACAAGCGCTGAAGTCAATGCCAGCGAGGTTCATTTCCTGGGCCAGCGCGGCTCCGATACGAACGGGGGCGCCGAGAGGGCCGATGAGATCAATCAGGCCGATGAAGAGGCGGAGATAGTTGAGATTCCGAAGACCGCCTCACCCAGGTCCGGTAAGAAGTCGGGCTCGAGGCGCGCTCCGGTGAAACATGATGCTGACGCGGAGGAACTCGGCATCGTGGAAGACGGCATCCCATTTTGAAATTCGTGACCGGGGGAGATCACTTGTGTGGTCTCCCCCGGTTTTTCTCCTTTACTGCCACGGAAGAATGTTGCGTCGGCCGCGTTCATATATTCCGTCTTTCTTCCACATCTCCATTAGCTCACTCGATCGGCGGGCAGGTTTCCGCTGTTCGTATGGGGACAACTCGAACGAAAGGAGATGGACGATGATTCGACTTGAAAATAAAAGAACGTATCGCGGCGCCGGTGTTTACATCGGCAGACCGTCGTTGCTCGGCAATCCGTTCGGTGCGCCAAGAAGCGCATAGATAGAGAGTTCCTCATGGAGCCCTGCAAAGAGTGTGCAGCGTGGCTAGGAGGACAGGCGTCATGACCAGAGGCGGATTGACGTCTGAAGCTCCTCCGACAATGTGGTT
>DASUFM010000667.1:0-3261 GCA_036274535.1 Blastocatellia bacterium | reverse complement strand
CGTAAGTCGAAAATTACAGCATTTTCGACCGTGGCTAAAACGGATCGGCTGAACACTCATACCGAAATTGCTTTAAATTCAGGACTGGGAGGAAATGATTGAAGTGACCGATCTCAAATATCGAATCTCATATGGGAAATTGATCTTGCTCTACTTCCACTCGCCTTGTATCACGAAACCGGCCCAAAAATAGGGCTCCGACCAGCGCGAGGTTTTCGACATCTCCATCTGCGCCTCGCGCAGGGCCGCCGCGGGTCGCAATCCATCTTTCAACATCCCGCGATAGAAACGCCGCATCAGTTCGGCGGTCGCCTGATCGTCCACCTGCCACAGACTGGCCACGACGCGCTCGGCGCCGGCGTACATAAATCCGCGAGTCAATCCGACAAGTCCTTCGCCTTTGATCTCCTTGCCGAGCGCGGTCTGGCAGGCGCTCAGGACCACGAGGTCGGCGGAAAGTTGGAGGTTGAAGATTTCATGCATCCGCAGGAATCCGTCCTGTGTTTTGCCGTTTTCGTCAACAAGCGACAGAACCAGACCTGAAAGTTCAGGGTGCTCGCTGTTGAGCAGACCGTGAGTGGCGATGTGAATGATGCGATAACGACTGAGTTCGTCGCTTGCCGCCACTCTCCGGCTGGCTTGAAAGTCGGTGGCTTTGAACAGGGAGCTTTCTGGAATGAGTTCGGCGATTTCATCCGCCTCTTCGCGAGAGAAGAAAAGGCGTGAAAAGCCCGCGCGATTGAAGCTTCTCATTGCGCGAGCCAGGGCCGGGGTCGTTGTTGTGGAGACGGCCGCCTGAACTCCGCCCCTGGAGTGGGTGTTTGAGGCGAGATTATCGTTCGGTCTTTTGTCTTTCGCGGCCGCCAGGACGCGCGGGTCATCGACTTCGAAGACCGGGTCGGCGATGACTGCCAGGGTCTTCGGCGCGGGTTGTCGTCCCGCCGTCTCCCGGCGGAGCGCGGCGAACGCGGAAGCCGATGGGAGGTATATGGTTTCGTGATTCGCAATCAATGTAGATGCAGGGACGGAGGGACGGAGAGACGGAGAGACGGAGGGGCGAGGATCGAGGATTGAGGATTGAGGATCGAGGGGCGCTATTTTCGATCTTCGATCTTCGATCTTCCATCCTCTGTCCCTCTGTCCTTCTGTCCCTGGCGCCGGTAACGCTCCGAACGGTATATATTCCAGCGCCTCCGAAGCTACGACGGTTAACCGCTTGCCTTTCCATTCCTGCCGCAGTCGCGCTGAGATCGGGCCGAGCAGCATACGGCTGAGCCTTGCGGCCTCGGTTCGAAATTTTGCATCGGCTTCGGCGATGAGTGTCTGCCGCTGTGACCCCGCCAGGTCCTTCTTCAGTTGGCGCGCGGTCAACAGCTCATAGATTTTGCGCGCCGATGTTTCGATTTCGGCGCGGGGCGGGAGTTCATAGCCGGCGACTGTGTCTGGTGTGACAGCCCACAGCCAGCTACGCTTTTCGCCGAGCGCGAATTCCAGCAATACTGTCTGATTATCCAGACACTCCTTCTGAATCTCCGTCGCGGTCATTGGCCTGGGCTGCGTCAACGCCGCGAAGCGCGGGCTGGAGGCAAGTATGCGAGCCTGCAGAGATTGATACTCGTTGAGAAGATCTCCGATCTCTTTGGCCAGAGCCTCGGTTTCTTTCGCCGCCCGCGGATCGCCGGCCGATTGCGAGCGCTGTTGTTCTTTGAGTCGAATCCGATCGGCGAGATTGCGCTCTTCGGCGAGCAGACCAGCGTCAACGCCATGCCGGATGTCGGCGCGCGCTTCGGCCAGCGTCTCCAGCAGACTGCGGGCGCGGCCGCGTTCGCTCACCTCCAACGCTGCGGCGGCGTATCCCGCGTCCGGTTGCTGTTGGTGTAATTGCATCAATAAATCCACGTACAGCTCGTATTCTTCCTGCCGCGAGGCCAGGAAACTGGCGCGTAAGTCCTGGCGAAGGACTTTAGCGCGGATCGATTCGGTCAGTTCGAGCGCTTTTTCGTGGTATTCACGGGCCATGCCGAGGTTATTTCGTTTGCGTTCGGTTTGCGCGAGAGTGAGGATCGCGTCGCGTTCGCGTTGGATGTCGCCTGTCCTGCGAGCCAGTGAAAGCGATTGTTGCAGTAGATCGATCGCCCGGCGCCAGTCGCCGCTGTCGGACGCAATCTCTCCCATTATTGTCAGGACAGAGGCTTCGCCTACCGGATCGCCGGCGCCGCGCGAGAGTTCCAGGGCCTGTGTGAGAGCCTCACGCGCCTTCTCTTTTTCGCCCAGATGTAGATGCAGTTCGCCAATTGAAATGAGCGTTCGGCCTTCCGCCTCGCGGTCGCCGACCTCGCGCGCCAGCGCCAGCGACTGTGCTTGCGCGTCTAGCGCTTTGGCGGTATCGCCCATATTTTTCCATATCATGCCGAGGCTTTGTAACCGAATGGCCTTTGTCCGCCGGTCGCCAATTTCTTCGCTGATCGCCAGCGATTGACTGAGATAATCGATCGCGCGCGTGAAATCGCCCAGGTCGTAATACGTCACGCCGATGTCTCCCAGGGTGAGCCCGATGAGCCGTTTGTCGGTTCCTTTACGATAGATCGCCAGCGCTGCTTCGTAGTGATCGAGCGCAAGTTGCTGTTCATTCAGCGACCAGTAAATTTGTCCGATCGCGTGTAGCGCGAACGCTTCATCGACGCTGGTTCCTTCCTCCCGGAAGATGGCGAGCGCCTGTTGGGCTGTTTGCAAAGCCGCCTGATAATCGCCCAGGCTCCTGAACGCCACGGCTTTGTTCGACACCGCTTTGGCCTCTTCCAGGCGCTCGCCGAGTTCGCGATAGATCGGGATCAACGCGTCAAGACATTCGAGTTTCGCCTTCGTATCGCCCAGGTAATGCAGCGATTCACAGACGCCGCTCTGCGCAGTCGCCTCGCCTCTCCGGTCGCCGAGCGCTTTTCTGGCTGTGAGGGCGCGGCTGAAATAGTCATTCGCCTTGCGGAAATCGGTCAGAGAGATGTTTAGACGGCCAATCCGCAACAGCGCCAGTGACTCCCATAACGGCTCCGATACCTCTCGCCAGAGCGGCAGCGCCTCTTCGTATAGTTCTACAGCCTTTCGCCTCGCTTCCGGCGTTTGCGCGCGGCTGAGATTCTGCGCCTCGTAACAGAGCGCCTGAGCTTTCATGCGAACGCGATCCTGTTCGGTCGCCGCTCGCAATTCGCTGATCTTCGCCTCGTATCTTCCGATATTGGTGGCGGCAGCGGCGGCAGCGGCGGT
>DASUFM010000666.1:0-11641 GCA_036274535.1 Blastocatellia bacterium | reverse complement strand
AGGAACACAAAAAGCGCAAAACCACCCAAAACTATCAGGGCGTTTTCTTTGCGCTTTTTGTGTTCTATAGGCCTGAACTTATTGCGGTCTCGATCCGCGCGGATCGAGACCGAGACCATCACCTTATTATTGATGGTTTCGGAGTGGGTTTAGGCTCCGCTTTGAGCGTCGGGCGCCTGGTTATCGGTTTCGACGACTTGTCGCCTTTGGGATTGTACGGTCGTCCACCGGACCCGCTCGACGACCCTTTATCGCCCTTAGGCTCCTCGGAGCGTTTCGGTCTTATAGGACCGATGTTTATCGGTGGCCTGATGATTTTCGTGCCTTTGCCGCCTTTCGGAGACTTGGGCTTGCTGACTTTGGGCTCCTTGGAGCCGATCGAAATCGGAAGCGGAAGCCCGATGCCGATCTTACCCTTACCTATCGGCACTTTGACGTTTATCGGCGCCTTTGTGTTTATCCTGGAACCGCCGCCGCCGTTCAGGAAATTAAGCCCCTGCAGAATCGGGCGAATTTCAGGCGGCGCCTTTTCCTGTACGAATCGCAGGACGCCGGCGGAGCCCAGCCTTTTCGCGGCGCGTTTCAAATCCGGCTCTTCCTTTCTTGCGTCGTCTTCGCAGGCTTTGCCGGTCTTCCTGAATTCCTCGCCTTGAAGGCCGCCGATCTCATCGCCTTTCTTTCTGTAGAGCGCGGCGAGAGCCAGGTTGTTGGCGGCGTAATCGCTGGAATCCGACTGGCCGCGATAGCTCATGGCCTTTACGTATTGTTTGATCGCCAGGTCCGTGGCGCCAGTCGCGTGGTAACAGTAAGCCAGTTCGCGCTGCGCCTCGTAATAATCGGGCCGCAGTTCGATCGCTTTCTTCAATTGCGGCACGGCCTGATCGCACTGCTGCTTTAACCGATAAGCATAGCCGACGCCGTAGTAAGCCTCCGCTTCTTCAGGCGTGATGGTAGAGGCGCGCACGAAGGAGGCCAGAGCGCGATCGTAATCCTGGGCGTCAGCCAGCAAGGCGAATCCCAGCGCAAGGTGGGCTTCGGCCAGATTGCCGTCTTTCTGGATCGCGAGTTCGGCGTCGCGGATCGCATCGCTCGATCCCTGGTTTTTACCCTGGGGGTCTGGCGCAAAAGCGTCTGCCAGGCTTCTTGACTTGATCTCGTCGCTCTGGCGCTCTTCAGAGGACTCTTTTTTGCTTTTTTTGCCTCCCTTGCCGCCATTGCTCTTTTTACTTTTTTTCTCAGATTTTTGGCCGGATTCTTCGCCAGAGCCTTGATTGGCCCCCTCGTTGGATTGCGGGGCGAAGGACTGCGATCCGGACGGCGGTACGGCGGTTTCTTCGTCTTTTTTCTTGCTCTTCTTAGACGATTTGCTCTTCCTGGTTTTCTTCCCGGATTCTTCTTCGGGCTGCGGCGCCGGGGATTGCGTCGCAGGCTCAACGACAGCTTCTTCGTCTTTTTTCTTGCTCTTCCTGGTCGATTTGCTCTTCTTGCTTTTCTTGCCGGAGCCTTCGACGGGGGCTTCGCTTGATTGCGGCCCGAAGGATGCGGCGACGGCGCCGTCACCCAACTTCAGCGCGCTTCTGGCGCGGGACCGTCGGGCGAGGATGAGGGCGTTATCCGGGAACTTCTGCGCCGCCACATTCAAAAGATTGACGGCCTCGCTGTAGCGTCCGTTCTTCACATACGCCTGTGCCAGGCTCCCGTAGACGGCCACCGAATTCGGGTCTTCGCTCAGCGCCTGTTGATATGAGGCGATGGCCTGAGGCCAGAGTTGTTGCTGTTCAAACTGGACGCCTTTTTCGTAATTCGAATTCCCGCCCCCTGCGGACATGGAAGCCTGCAGATTGATTGTAACCTCCTGCCGGTAGCCGGGGAGCACGTTGATTTTGGCCTCGGAGGGTTGGAATCCGGGCAATTCCGCGCGCGCCGTGTATTGGCCAGGCGGCAGATCCTTCTGAATCGGCCCGCGCCCGGCTTGCTGGCCGTTGATAGAAATCGTCGCGCCTTCCGGGAAAGTGGTGAGCCTTATTCCGCTGACGGCTGGCGCCTCGGGAAGATTGGCGGAGAATGGCAGGACTCGCGCGACTGTAACCGGGCCGCGCACCTCTGACGCCACCATCGTCGGAGTCTGAACATTTCCGAAGGGATTTTTGGCTTCCTGAGACCATTTGTGGACGTTTTCGCTCAGATATCCGGCAAGCCGGCCCGCCTCGACGCGCCCGTCGGGACGGTCCGCGAGTTCGCGCAGGCCGCGCAGGATGTAGTAGGTGAAGACGCCGTGCTGGAGTTGCTGGCTCTCGAAAGCGCGCTCGCCGATCTGACAGGCGTAAAAGACCACGCTGGTCGGCGGCGTTTCCACCCGGACCTGCTGCGCGCGTGTGGGCCCCAGTGTCAGGATTCGCGCCGTCACGTCCGTCAGCGGGTTTCCTTTAAACCCTCGCCCTGGAGATGGGTCCTCGCGGCAGGCGTCGTAAAAAATGGTGAATTGCGAAGCCTTCAATGCCGAGACTTTGCGGGTCAATTCTTCCATGTCGATTGCCGTGCGCGCGACCGTTTCTTTCGATTGGATGTCAGTGTCGACGGACAGGAAATAACTCCTGGCCTGCGTCCCGACTCCGTCCACGATGCCGTGACCGGCCAGAAATACGATGATCTCATGACCGGACTGGACGCGCGGCGCAAGATATTGATCGATGGCGGAGAAAATGTTCTGCTTCGTCGCCTTGGCTTCTCCGACGCCGTCGTCGGTGAGCAGTCGAACGTGGTCGTCCGGAAAGCCCGCCGATGAGACCAACAGATCCTTGATCGAACGGGCGTCAGCCCCGGGATACTTCAGGTCCACCGTGGAGCCTGCGTAATCGCCGACGCCGATCAGCAGCGCCCATTGATTTGGATTCGGCGCCGGCTTCCTGGCGGGCGATGAGTTCTCCGCCGATGTCCTGCTCCTGAATGATAAGCCGAACGATAGGCTTAAGAGGAATAGGCTGAATACAATTAATTTGCGAATCATTGGTTCACCTCGCGTGTCTGCATCCTTAGTCCTGGTGGTTGGCTGATCAGGGTGTTGAACCAGCTTTTAATGCCGAGGATTGCGGCTACAATCCGGTTTCAATCGAGTCGTCCGTGTTCATCCTTGCCATTTGGCGCCTGGCTCGAACTGAAGCGGTCTTCGCTCGCCATTACTATCCTTCGCTTTGACGGTCAAAGACGTATTCGCGTTGGATGGCGCGTCAATGTAAATCCCGCTTTCCCAACTAGATTTCCGGGTCGAAGAGAGGGTCGTGGCCGGATCGAATGGCAGGCCGAGCGAGATACCTGGCAGCGTCAGGATCGGGGCGAACAACCGATGGGGGAGCTTTCGTTGTTTCATTTTCCATTTCCCATATAAATAACGTTGGCCATATACGATAGCGCGCCCGGCGGTGTTCCGGCAATGGTAAATGACAAACTAAATCAGACCACACAAGATTGGCACACCGATTCAGTACCGCGACCGGTAGGGAGCGTTATCCAGGCATCTGCGACGCTCCCTACCGGTCGCGGTACTGACCCAATCCTGCCTGGGCTGATTTTGTACAGATAACTCAACCGCAAAGTAAGCAAAGGCTCGCAGAGGAAGATCACAACTACTCTTCCTCTACGAGCCTTTGCTTACTTTGCGGCAGTGATGTTTGTTATCTTATCACCGGCCCTCGCGGCGGCAGTGTTTTCAGAATGGGGCTGCTGGGACGCATCCCTCCCATATTGGGCCTCCGCAAAATTATCCCTCCAGAGGGCTTGGGAGAGGGCGGCTTTTCCGCTGACGGTCCGCTGTTGCCTCCTGAAGGCCTGTGACCTCCCGGCCTTCCCGGATACCTGCCTCCTCCCGGCCTTCCCGGATACCTATCTCCTTTCGGCCTTTCAGGATCCCTGTCCTTTCCAGGATCCCTGTCCTTTCCAGGCCTTCCCGGATTCTTTGGATCATATCCCGGGTAGGTGGGATAGCGGGGGGGGCGTCTGGGACCGACCGGAACCGGGACCGTGATCACGGTGGGCGGGAAGAAGACTTGCGTACCACCGTCGTATTTCTCCGATTTGATCTTCTTGCCTTTCTCCTTCTTGACTTTCTCCGGTTTGGGCGCCACCGGAACCACGACCGGTTGACCGCAGTTGCATGGCGCGCTGGCGCCAGTTACTGGTTTGGCGTCCACCGGAGTGGCGTCGTTGGTGAAAGACTCAGGTATAAGCTTACGGATTTCAGGAGGCGCATTTTCCGCGACGTATTTTAAGATTCCGGCGGAGGCCAGCTTATTAATCGCGCGGCTCAGATCCGCTTCTTCCTTCCGCGCGTCGTCTTCGCAGGCCTTGCCAGTCAAATTCCACAGCTCGCCTTGCGGGCCGCCGATCCCTACCCCCCTCTTTCTGTATAGCGAGCCGAGCGCCACGTTGTTGGCCGCGTACTCACTGGTTTCTTTCGTCGCGGCGCGATAGCTGATGGCTACTACATAGTGTCTGATCGCCAGATCCGTGGCGCCAGTCGCGTGATAACAATAAGCCAGTTCGCGATACGCCTCGTAATAATTGGGGCGCAACTCGATCGCTTTCCTCAATTGTGGCACGGCCAGATTGAATTGCTGTTTCAACCGGTAGGCGTAGCCGACGCCGTAGTAGGTTTCCGCGTCTTCAGGCGCGATGGTCGAGGCGAGCGTTAAGGAGGCCAGCGCGCGGTCGTAATCCTTCCTATCGGCCAGCAATGCGAATCCCAGCGCGAGGTGTGAATCGGCGAGATTGCCGTCTTTCTGGATCGCGAGCTCGGCGTCGCGGATCGCATCGCACGATTTTACGGGGCCATTATCCTGAACTTCGGCCACCATGGGGCCCGCGAGGCGTCCTCTCTGGATGTCGGCCTGAATGTCGGAACTCTGGCTCTCGACATTCCGGGTCACTTCTGAGGATTCTTTATCGCTCTTTTTGCCTCCCTTGCCGCTTTTGCTCTTCTTGGTTTTCTTCCCGGATTCCTGGCCGGATTCCTGGCCGGATTCCTCTTCAGCCCCTTCGTTGGCCCCATCATTAGGCTTCGGGGCAAATGATTGAGATCCGGCTGGCGGCGCGAAGGCTTCTTTATTCTTATTCTTCTTGCTCGCTTTGCCCTTCTTGCTCTTTTTGCCGGATTCCTCCTCAACTCCTTCATCGGGTTGCGCTGCGGACGCCGCGAGGACCTCTTCGTCCTTGTTCTTGTTCTTCTTGGCGCCTTTGCTCTTCTTGCTCTTCTTGCCGGAGCCTTCATCAGGCTCTTTCTCGGATTCTTTATTGGATTGAGGTCCCGCGGATGCGACCAGAACATCTTCACCCAACTTCATAGCGCTCTGGGCGCGGGATCGGCGGGCGAGGATGAGCGCGTTATTCGGGAACTTCTGCTCCGCCACGAGCAACAGATTGATCGCTTCCCGGTAGCGCCCGTTCTTCATATACGCCTGAGCCAGACTCTCGTATGCGGACTCAGAATTCGGATCTTCAGCCAGGGCCTGTTGATACGAGGCGATAGCCTGGGGCCAGAGCTGGCGTCGTTCAAACTGGATGCCTTTTTCGTAATTCGAATTTCCGCCCCCTGCAGACATGGAGGCTTGCAGGTTGATAGTGACTTCCTGCCGGTAGCCGGCGATCACATCAATCTTTGTTTCAGAAGGTTGGAATCCCGGCATTTCGGCGCGCACGGTGTATTGTTTAGGCGGCAGGTCCTTCTGAATCGGCCCGCGCCCGGCTTGCTGGCCGTTAATCGAGATCGTCGCCCCTTCGGGATAAGTGTCGAGCCGTATGCCGCTGGCGGCGATTGTCTCAGGAACGTTTCCAGAGAGTGGGAGGACGCGCGCGACCATAATCGGGCCGTGGACGTCCGCGGCCACCATCGTCGGATTCTGATTCTGTCCGAATGGGTTCCTGGCTTCTTGCGACCATTTGCGGACGTTTTCACTCAGATATCCGGCAAGCCGGCCCGCCTCGACGCGCCCGTCGGGACGGGCCGCGAGTTCGCGCAGGCCGCGCAGGATGTAGTAGGTGAAGACGCCGTGCTCGAGTTGCTGGCTCTCGAAAGCGCGCTCGCCGATCTGGCAGGCGTAGAAGACCACGCTGGTCGGCGCGTTCGTTCGCTGTTGTTGTTGCGCGCCTGTAGGGCCGAGCGTCAGGATTCGCGCCGTCACGTCCGTCAGCGGGTTTCCTTTAAACCCTCGCCCGGGAGATGGGTCCTCGCGGCAGGCGTCGTAAAAAATGGTGAATTGCGAAGCCTTCAACGCCGAAAGCTTGCGGGTCAGTTCTTCCATGTCGACCGCCGTGCGCGCGACCGTTTCTTTCGATTGGATGTCAGTGTCGACAGGCAGGAAATAACTCCTGGCCTGCGTCCCGACTCCATCCACGATGCCGTGACCGGCCAGAAATACGATGATCTCGTGGCCTGGCTGGACGCGCGGCGCAAGATATTGATCGATGGCGGCGAAGATATTCTCTTTCGTCGCCATGACTCCGCCAACGCCGTCGTCGGTAAGCAGTCGAACGTGGTCTTCCGGGAAGCCCGCCGACGAAGTCAACAACTCCTTGATCGAACGGGCGTCGGCCCCGGGATATTTCAGGTCCACGGTATTGCCGGGATAATCGCCGACGCCGATCAGCAATGCCCATTGATTGGTATTCGCCACGGGCTTCCTGGCGGGCGCGGCGTTTTCCGGCGATGTCCTGCTGTCGGCCGATGTCCTGTTGTCGTAGGATAAGCTGAAGAGGAACAGGCCGATTATTATGAGTCTGCGAATCATTGGTTCACCTCGCGTGTTTGCGTCCTTAATCATGCCCTACATGGTGGCTGGCTGATTGGGCGCTGAACCAGCTTTTAATGCCGAGGATTGCGGCTACAATCCGGTTTCAATCGAGTCGTCCGTGTCATCCTTGCCTTTGACTGTCAAAGGCGCTTTCGCGTTGGATGGCGCGTCGATGTAAATCCAGTTTTGTCGGGAAGAGTTTCGGGGCGAAGAGATTGCCAGGTCCGGGGGCCGAGGCGAACAATCGTTTTGAGAGCATTCGTTGTTTCATTTTCCATTTCCCGTATAACGTTCGTCGTATACCATAACGCGCCCCGCGGAGTTCCGACAATGACAAATATCACACCGGATAATGACAAATGTCACACCTGATTTGAAGTCTGTGCATAAATCGGCGAAGCCTTTGGAGTGCGGCTGCTTGGAGCCGCTTTGGTAGTCAACTTAGATTACGCGGCAATGATCGGTGTGGAGCACATTGAATCCTTGTTTCCGGAAATCTGTGGAATCCGGAATGACTACGAAAGCGGCTCCAAGCAGCCGCACTCCAAAGGCTGTCGCCATTTCAAGTAGTTGATTGCGTCCAACTTTAATTCGCACATGCTTCGCCTAATTTAGAAATGGAAAACTGAAATATGAACGAGAAAATCTGTCTTGTGACCGGGGCTAATTCCGGCATCGGTAAAGTGACGGCTAAGGCTCTGGCGGCGCGCGGGGCCACGGTAATCATGGTTTCACGCAACCGCGAGAGGGGCGAAGCCGCTCGCGACGAGATCGTCAGGAAGACGGGCAACGAAAATGTCGACCTCATGATCGCCGATTTCTCCGACCTGAGCCAGGTCCGGCGGCTGGCCGCGGGCGTCAAAGCGAAATATCCTCGATTACACATACTGGTGAACAACGCTGGAACATTCATCGACAAGTGGACGCTCACCGTCGATGGCTATGAAGCCACTTTCGCCGTCAATCATCTGGGCTACTTTCTGCTGACAAAAGAATTGCTGGGCCTGCTGAAATCATCCGCGCCCGCTCGCATCGTCAACATCGCCTCCGACGCGCATAACAGAGGACATATACATTTCGACGATCTGAACCTGGAGAACGGCTACGGCGCATGGAAGGCTTACTGCCAATCGAAGCTGGCCAATGTGCTGTTCACTTACGAACTTGCAAGAAGGCTCGAAGGAACCGGCGTCACGGCCAACTGCGCGCATCCGGGAGTTGTGGGCACCAATCTATTCAATAGCGTCGGAGGCTGGGCGGGGAAAATCGTGCGCCTGTTCACGCCGTTTATGAGGACTCCTGAAAAAGGCGCCGATACTATGATCTGGCTGGCCTCTTCGCCCGAAGTCGAAGGCGTCACCGGAAAATATTTCTCTGACCGAAAAGAGCAGGCAACCAATCCCGAATCATACGATACGGCGGTCGCGGCGCGGTTGTGGGAAATCAGCGAGCGGATGTGTAGCCCGATTTAGCATTATTAAACATTCGTATGCGCGGCTTTGGTCAGGAACTTGCGACAATAAACAGTAAAGAAAACAGGAAGGAGGAAGATCGATAATGAGAGCGACAATGAAGAAACTAATTATCGGCGTATTCGCGGCGCTCCCCCTTCTTCCCGGCGTCTCGAACACGGCCGATGCGCAACATTGGCGACATTGGCGTGGGCCTGGGCGGGTAATTATAGTTCAACCGTATTCTCCCGTTTATTACCCCGTTTATGAGTACCCTGTATACGACCCTTATCTGCGGCCCGTTTATCTGGCCGAGCCTTACTCTTACTTGCAGGAGAAGGGATATAAAGAAGGGCGTGATGAAGGTGAGGATGACGCCGAAGATGGTAAGCCGCCCAATCCGACAATACATAAGGACTTTTACAAGTCCTACAGCCCGATTTATCGTCAGGCCTTCATACAGGGGTACTACGATGAGTACAGAAGAAAGATGATGTATTAGTTTTACGGGCAGTTTTGAACATGCCGTATGCGATATGCGTTATCGCATACGGCATATTCTGACGTTAAGGCTTCTTTGACGGCTTGTCTTGAGTTCCCAGCATGTGTTCGTTGCTGCCCCACCACAGATAGAGTTTGTCGAAAACGCGCAGATGCAATTGCGCCGCGATCCAGCCGAGAAATCCCATCGCCACTCCGACGGTGATTTCATACGCGGTTTTACGATAATCAACCATGCGCAGGATGTTACGCGCAAAAGCAGGCAGCAGGCCGGCCACCAATGTTGTGACGACAGTGACCGCGGCCTCGCCCCACGTCAGTTGCGCAGGAATCGCATTGGGTTTCCCAAAGTCGAAAGATACGATAGGGGCGTTCCAGTTCTTCCAACAGAACCAGCCGAACCATCCGAGGAGCGCAATTCCGAGCGCTCCGGCGCAGACTCGCAGCGGGCGCCAAAGCCTCCAGATTTTGAATGCGAGAGACGACGCGACGGAAAGCAGCCTGAGCAGGGAGGCCGGCGCATCGGTTCCCGTGAGCGATTCGTCGAATTTCATGAACTTCCAGTCGGCGGTTGTCCCCTCCGATTTATCGAGTTCCGGCAGGCATCGCGCCAATTCGAATCCCGTCATTCGATAACCGCTGATCATCAGCGCCCTCGCCTCGGCGTCCGAAAATGAATCCAGGTCGGTGCGGACCGCCGCCAGGCGCTCCTGCGCTCCTTTATTGATCCCGTATGTAGTCAGCGGAAGATCCGGATCGTATGAATCCTGCGGGTCAGGACAATTGATCCAATCGAGCGGTTTGACCTGCAAATCTTTTTTGAGATGTATGAACATCAGCCCGCGCAGAGCCGAAACTCGCCGCTGCGCCGACAACTCGCGGTATTGAGCCACACGAATACGCGCCTGCAGCACCGAATTCGTCCGCAGTGGGACGGCCAGCAGACCGGCGCCGGGATCGTTCATCGTATTCATCTGGCCGCTGGCGTCGCTCACCAGCAGGATATTGCACCCTTGATCGAGCAGGCTAGCCGTGCCCTGATTGTCGTATACGCCTCCGTCAACCAGCCGCACTACCAGCCCATCATAGAGGTTGGGAAGCGCCAGCGGCTCGAACAAGCCCGGCACACAGGATGAAGCGGCGACCGCATGGCCGAGTCGAATGCATTTGTATTCATCGGGCGCTTGCTCGTAATACATGCGCCGCAGCCGGTAATTGCCGTCGACTTCGGAATCGATCGAAGCCGGCGGCTCGCCCATCCACGTCGCGGTGAATTGCCAGTTGTGTCCGGTATTGAGCGTCGTCGCGTTGAGAATCAGGATAGGGACTTTCGCCGCGCGCCGCCAGTTGTCGTTCTTCGGATGGAACTCTTCCGGCTCGCCCGCCGGCTGGATTTTCAACTTATTCAGCCACCTGGCCTCGCCGCCCTCGCCGTCCTGGACTTTAGAGAAGATCTTCTCCTCGTACAATTCCCCGACGCGCTGAGTGCGTGAATAATTCGACGAGAAGATCATCTTCAGGTTCGTCCATGGATTGGCCATCACGCGGGTGCGGATGTTGGTCTGCACGCCGTCCAGAAAATCCTGTTCCATGCGTTTGACTATCCTGATGTAATCCTCTTTGGTGATGTCCTTGTCCTTATTATTCCTGAGCAGATGGCGGACTTCCAGATAATAATGCGCGCCGACGATCGAACCGCCCGACACGCACGAGAGCGCCTCGACTTTTCGCAGCATGTCCATCTCCGCGAGCTTCGCCAACACGCCGATGTGATAGAGCGCCGCGCGAAACCCTCCGCCGGAGAGGGCCAGACCGATACTGCCCGTGAATACGGACGCGCAGGCGGCGCCGGCCATGTGCTCGGCGTCTTCGTGGGCGCGCCCCCTGCCGTATATTTCCCTGAGCGATTCGCGCAGCGTCTCCCAGGCTTTCGATTTACTCCCTTTACCGGGCGCGTCCGCCCATCCGTCCAGCAGGCGGGTCAACTGCGCAAGCTGCCTGATGGTCGATTCGCGCTCCCATTCCGGGACTGTTTCGAGTTGCGCGGCGGCTTTCAGCCACTTGCTGGCCTGCTCGTATTTTTTGAGGCCGAAATACGCCTCTGCGATCGTGGCGAGAAACCACCACTGTTGCCTGAGCGACTCGTCTTTCTCCGCCATGCCGGCGAGCGTCCCGGCGATCTTCGTTCGAATCTCTTTCGCTTTGCTTCGGCGTTCCGCAGTGCTTTGCAGCTTGATATTGGTTTCCCTGGATTCTTCTTCCTCCTGATCGGCGATCAGGTCCAGCAAGAAGGCGGCGTTTATTCCCGTATACCCAAAATCAACTTCCCCCCCCTGTTCGTATCCGCGCAAATAAAACGCCAGCGAACGTTCCAGATGCTGCTTCTGCCCGTCCAACTCCCAAAGCCGTTTGTGAATCGCTCCGGCCAACCCAAGCGTCTCATGATTTTTTGTCTCCTGCAGGTCGTCAGCTTCGCGCAGGATGTTGAACGCATCGTTGAGCTTTTCGTCAGCCGGCAGATCGGGGTCTTTATAAGTGACCAGCGCGAGTTGCTGCCCGAACTTCAATCGATTGGCCGGAATATTGGCTTCAGGCTTGTTCTTCGCGCGCATCAGAATCCTTCGGGCATATCCGAAGGCCCGCTCGTTTTTGAGCGCCTTGGCCAGGTCGAACATGACGTCAAAGGTCGCGTCCTCACCGGCGATGATCTTTTTAGCTTGCTTTACGCTTTCGCTCTCGTGTCTGGCGGTGTCGTTCCCACAATTTTTAGGCATTGGGCGTCTCCTGATCTAATGGCCATTCCGGTTCTTTTTTATGGTTATAGCTGATGAAAACGCGCGCCGGGGTAATCGGCATAGAACCTCGCGATTGATATCAGTTTGTTTCAACCGTCGCTGACGCGACTGA
>DASUFM010000665.1:0-4839 GCA_036274535.1 Blastocatellia bacterium | reverse complement strand
CAGCGCCAACGTAGCGCCCCGGCGTCAAAACATAATCGTGGCGCTGAATCTCTTCCAACCTCGCTGCGCGGCAAAAGCCCAGCATATCTGCATAACCCTCGCCCGTTTCGCCATCCTGACGCCAAGCATGGTAGGCGTTCGCAATCCTGGCAATATCTTCATCAGCGAAAACACGATTGACACGGTTCTCCAACCGTCCAAGCTTGCGAGCATCGATGAACAGCGTCTCGCCGCGCCGGTCGCGTCCACCTGCGCGTTTGTCCTTGGCCAGAAACCAGAGGCAGGCCGGAATCTGCGTGTTGAAGAAAAGCTGCGGCGGCAATGCGACCATGCAATCAATCACGTCGGCTTCGATCATCGCCCGGCGAATCGCGCCCTCGTTGTTTTGTGATGAAGACATAGAGCCGTTCGCCAGCACAACGCCCGCTCTGCCGGCAGGTTTGAGGTGATACAGAATGTGCTGCAGCCATGCAAAATTCGCGTTTCCTTTCGGTGGCGTGCCGAATTGCCAGCGCGGATCGCCTTCGAGCTTTTCATTCCACCAATCGGAAACATTGAAAGGCGGATTGGCCAGCACGTAATCGGCGCGCAGATCGGGATGCTGGTTGCGTTGAAAAGTATCCGCCGGTTCCTTGCCGAGGTTGAAATCCATCCCGCGAATCACCAGGTTCATCGCCACCAGCCGCCACGTAGTCGGATTGCTCTCCTGCCCGTAAATCGAAATGTCGCCGAAGCGCCCGCCGTGGCTCTCGACGAACTTTTCCGATTGCACGAACATTCCGCCGGAACTGCAGCAGGGGTCATAGACTTTACCTTTGTGCGGCGCCAGAACATCAACCAGCACGCGCACGACCGAAGCGGGCGTATAGAACTGTCCGCCCTTCTTTCCTTCGGCGCTGGCGAATTGGCCGAGGAAGTATTCGTAAACCTGGCCCAACACGTCCACAGCTTTTTGCTCATTGCCCGTAAAGCCGACGGTGGAGATCAGGTCTATCAGCGCGCCGAGCGTGCCCGGTTCGAGTTGGGTGCGGGCGAAGCGTTTATCCAGGATGCCTTTCAGCCGCGGGTTTTCGCTTTCGATTTCGGCTAGCGCATCATCAATCACCTTGCCGATGTTGGATTGTTTAGCGCTGTTGCGCAGATGTTCCCACCGGGCGTTTTCCGGGACCCAGAAGACATTGGCTTCGGTGTAATAGTCGCGCTCTTCCAGATCTTTCGCCCGCGTCTCATCGTCTTCGATGAAATATTCGTCTTTTGGATCGGCAAAGCGCCGCGCCAGTTCCGTGCGCCGTTCGGTGAAAGCATCCGATACGTACTTCAGAAAGATCATCCCAAGCACAATGTGCTTGTATTCGGCGGCGTCCATATTGCTGCGCAGTTTGTCCGCCGCGGCCCAAAGGGTTCTTTTGACTTCGTTATTGATCATAATTTCGGTGTCTGAGCTTAGATTGGATGAAATTTTGCGGCCCGATCAAGCTCTATAGAAAGCCCACCCTGGAAAGCTGAAAAATCATGGGAGTCATAATGGCACTCTACGCCGCAGTTATCGGGAAGGCAAGGATTGATGAAATGCATTCCATCGATCCATAGGCATAGACGTATTCTGAGGCTGCGGAGTGGCAATCACAGGGTCTTATTCTCTGCGACAGAGATTCCGCTTGACGTCGCTCATAACTCGACTGTAAAAATGCGGCGCTTTTCATGCTTCAACGAAGAGCGGTCACAAATAAAAATATCCAGTAATAATATCAGTGCCCAATCCTCAAACAAATGGATTTCAATAAATCGGGTTGAGCAGTCTACAGGCCCGAGTGCGCTAAATTCGGTTGAATTAAGGGGAGAACAAACCGTGACGGAGTCAATCCGCTAACCTTGTTCTTCCCGCTTTCGCCAACCCAAGCCTCACAATCACATCTGTATCGTGGTTGGGATCATTTGATCTTCAATATTTGATGGTCGCATTCGTGTATCCTGCGGCCGTCAGGAGGAATCCGTCCATGACTGTGCCGCTTCGAACTTTACTTCTTTGCGTTTTCCAGTTCACCCTCGGCTCACGCTTCCGTGAAATACTTTTCCAATTTTTACATCAGTTATCGTAGGGTGATTTGAGCAAGTAGAGGTCTTATTTTGCCACCCCTTCCCATAAAAGTCTCACAGTCATAGCTGTAACATGATTGGATCGTAGGTCTTCGCTTATCGATTACCACGTCAGCCTGTTTTCTGCCGGTAATCTGGAGGAACCCGTCATGACCGCACTGGTACGAGCGCTCTGTTCTTGCCTTGTTCAGCTAAGAAATCGCAAGAGAGAAGACACAGACAAAAAGCTCAGGCTTTTTCGCTTGCCTCGTATTTTCTCTTTGATTGCTTGCTTTGAGCGTTCAGCCAGAACTCGCTCGGCGCGCCCGACTTTACATCGCTTCGCCTGCCTGGCGATGATTGTAGTGATGTCTGTCCAGGGAGTCCTGGCCGCGCCTCCGGTCTCGCATGCGGCGGTCGAAGTCGTCTCGGCGACGGCAGCGGGCTCCGCGCAGAAGGCGCATCTCTGGTGGCATTCGAGCGGATGGGCGGCGCGGTCTGAGCGATTCATGCGGGAGAACTTTCCCAATTTGAGCGTTAATGCTCAACGTCGAAACTGGGACGGCAAAGGCGCCCCGCGGCGATCCGCGCCAAAACCCAAACCGCAGGAGACGCAAGAGGAGCGCAATGGGCGGGTGGCGCGCGTGGATATCTCTCCTCGTGAAGCGACGATCGCGGCGGGCGAGGAGATCCATTTTATCGCCGTCGCTTATGATTCCAACAATTCGCCGATCGGCGGCGTCTCCTTCGATTGGGACAACGAGGATGAGGAGAGCGGAGAGCGGATAATCATCGAAGAAAAGGGGAAGTTTTCTTCGGCCAGAGAGGGAAACTATCGGGTCAAGGCCAGGTTCGGTGGGCTCGAAGCCTCCGCCAATGTGAAAGTGAAAGGCGCCAGGCGCTCGTCCGGCGAACGACCGATCGGCTCCAGGGTTGTTTCATCGCGTGACCTGCCGCAACCGTCCCGGTCGAGTTTATCAGCGCCGGCCACGAAAGATCGTATCGCGAAGAACAGGCCACGCAGGCTCGTAACCAGATATTCGCCCGCCGGGATTAAGGCCATGCCGCGTCTTCTGCCGGCGGAAGAGGACCGGTATACCTGGAACAGTGACAACCGCTTCTCGGTGGATGATCCGGATAAGCAGCGCGGCAACCCGCCGGGGCGCCAGCCTGATGGAGGCGCAGGCTCGGCGAATTTTCAATTCGCCGCCCCTGTGCTGTCGCTCGATGGGCGCGGTCTCGATCTGAATCTCGGCCTGATGTACAACTCGCGCGTCTGGCATAAAGCCAATTCTGAAATCACATTCGACATCGACCGTGACTGGCCCGCGCCGGGATGGTCGTTAGGCTTCGGTAAGATCGTCGGAATGGGCGCTCAGAACGGGTATATGATCATCGAGCCGGACGGCACGCGCCGCCCATATACCTGTTCAATCAGTTTCTACACGACATCTCAGGAAGCGGTCTGCAAAACCACTGACGGCTCTTTCATCGATTACAAAGTAATAGGCGATGCGCCCGCCGACGGCGGAGGGCCACGGACATCTTCTGTTTTCTATCCCAATGGGACTGAGATCACTTATGTCGCGGCGACGGGCGATATAAAGGCCAACTACCCTTCGCTGATCGTGGATCGTAACGGCAACAGAATGGTCATCTCTTATCGTAATAATCTGGGGCCACAGATCGATAGGATTACCGACACGCTTGGGCGGGTCGTTCAGTTCTACTACGATTCCAACAATTTACCCGTGGCGATCACAGGGCCTGGCCTCTACGGCGCGACACGCACGCTTGTGCGCATCACCTGGGGTTCGAAGAACCTCCGCAACGACATGGGAGATAGTTTCGGCTTCTCGGGATTGACGCCTAACGTCCGTAATGACGTCATCCCTGTTATCAGGGCAATTTATTATCCCGGGAACAACACCGGATACTGGTTCCCCGATGATTCATATTCCGCCTACGGGATGCTCGCCAGGGTTATCGAGCAGCGAGGGATGAGCTTTTCGGCCGCCCCATTACCCGGGGACCCGAACCAGGCCGCCGATCCGGGAACGATCACGCCCGGTCTCATGAGCCGTCAGATAGTCTATGACTATCAGATGACCGCCAGCGGATTGTCACAGGAGCCGTTTTACCTGAATACAACCGCGACCTGGGCGGGGATGGATGTGGCTCCCGTGGAGACCCATTATTTCGTGCAGGAGAACGCCTCGCCGCGCCGCGTGGAGATCACGCGTCCGGACAACGTCAAGACCGTCATGCTGTCATACAACGCTCCGAATCAATGGAATGACGGATTGATTTATCAGGACGAAACCTACAGTCCGCAGGGCGTCTTGCTCGGAAAGTCTTTTGTGCAATGGGAGCAGGGGGAATGCCCGCCGCCGGGGCAGCCGGCGGGGCCTTACCAGTACTGCGCGCCGCGGCCGTCGCGCGTCGAAACCACGGATGAACGTGGCCAGACAACCGGCAAGGAATTCAGCTACGGCACGCGCTACAACCAGGTGACCGAGACCCGCGAGTATGAATACGGCTATGCCTTTGGAGGGACGAACACGCTTTTGCGGCGGACTGTCAACGAATATCTCAACGACCCGAATTATAACGACCCGCAACCTCAGAACACGGGTGTCTGGCATCATATATTCAATCTCGTCACGCGCACTGATATTTTTGACAGAAATGGAGTCCGGCTGTCATGCGCTGAATATTCTTACGATCAATTCCAGGGAACCGAGGGGCTGATGGATACTCCGA
>DASUFM010000664.1:0-4522 GCA_036274535.1 Blastocatellia bacterium | reverse complement strand
ATTATGGTTGAAGTTCATAGATCGCGTTTTTTCCCGTTCGTGGCTTGGTTTGTGGAACACTCTTCAATTGAAGGTTCTGTTCTACAATCTTTGCCACGCAGGCATGATTTCTGAGTAGTCAACCCAAGACTGGGATTAAGTAAAGATGTCATTCAACAAGATCACAATCGTCGGTTACTTGGGTCGCGACCCTGAATTGCGCTACACGCCGCAAGGGACGGCCGTTTGCAACTTCTCCGTCGCCACGACCGAAAAGCGCAGGAACGCCAGGGGCGAAACGGAGGAGCACACACTCTGGTTTCGCGTGGCGGCTTGGGGACGCCAGGCCGAGATAGCCAACGAATACCTGGCGAAGGGCAGGCAGGTTTACGTCGATGGGCGGTTGCGCCTCGAAGAGTATACCGACCGCGATGGCAATCCGCGGACCAGCCTTGAAGTCAACGCCAGCGACATTCACTTCCTGGGCCAGCGCGGCGAAGCTGCGAATGGCGCTGCGGAGAGGGCCGATGAGAACAATCAGGCCGATGAAGAGGCGGAGGTAGTTGAGATTCCGAAGACTGCCTCATCCAGGTCTGGTAAGAAGTCGGGCTCGAAGCGCGCGCCAGCGAAAGAGCATGCCGTCGATGAGGAACTCGGCATCGTGGAAGACGGGATTCCGTTCTGACATTCGTGACAGGGGGAGGTCATAGGTCTGGTCTCCTCCTGTCTTTTGTGTGTCGTCCTGCCGGTGAAGAAAGCAGTGTAAGCGACTGAATTCAAACTGCTTGACCTAGGGCAGCTAATGTCGTATTTTTGCAGACTTAGAATGTCGTATTTTCGCGCAGTAAATGATTGGATTCTCTATGAATAAATACGAAACTCTCAGCTATAAGATTTCTGCAAGAATTGCTAGGAAGAAAGACATCGTTTTCCTGCGAGAGGATTTTGCGGATTTGGGAGGATATGATCAAGTTGGGCGAATTCTTAGAAATCTCGTCCGTGACGGGAAGATCATCAAGATCGGCTATGGTCTTTATGCCAAGGCCAAAAAATCCTCCATTACTGGCGAGATCATTCCTGTGGCTCCATTGCCGACACTGGCCAGGACCGCATTGGAACGGCTCGGCGTTGAAGTCGCGCCTTCTGCCTTGGAAAGAGACTACAACACAGGCAAAACAACGCAGGTTCCTACCGGTCGAATGATTGCCGTCAAGGGGCGTGTAAATCGGAAAATTGGATATGGCGGAGCCTATATAAGTTATGAATCTGCGGCCAAAGAAGGAACTCTTTGAGGAAATTGCCCAGATTATGGGCATTGCGCAATCCTTCGTTGAAAAGGACTGGTATGTCGTCCAGATTATCGGGATTATCGCGGGCATTCAGCATGATGATTTCGGGGTAATCTTTTCCGGCGGCACAGCGCTCTCAAAAGCCCATAAACTGCTTCGGCGATTTTCTGAAGATGTTGATTTCAGGGTGCTTGAACTGAAAGGCCGCAGCACACGCAACTCCCGCTCCTCTTTTAGGCGTAAGGTCGTAGATGCTTTGCGCTTGGGCGGCTTCACCATCGAAGATCATCAGATCAAGGCGCGTGACGAAAATCGTTTCTTCTCGATAGACCTCAATTATGAAAGCTATTTTCCGCCGGCGGAGTCATTACGTCCGCATGTCCTGATTGAACTGACGGTCAAGAATATTCAGCTCCCACCTCGCTATTTGCCGGTCTCTTCTTTCATAAATGACATAGCCAGGCATTCTCCGGAAATCACTCAGATCGGATGTATTGATCCTGTAGAGAGCGCGGCGGACAAACTCAGCGCCATTGCCTGGCGAATTCCCGATCGTGTGCGCGGTGGGCAAGATGATGATCCATACTTGGTTCGCCATATTCACGATCTGGCTATCCTTAAAGACTCAGCGCTTCAGCGGGCTGATTTTCCAGGACTGGTAGCAACCTCTATGCAACACGACGGCGCCCGTCCCAGGAATGATGTATCAATTTCAGGCTTGACGGCATCCGACAAATTCGAGCGTATGCTGGCCGTGCTGCAGAGCGACAACGAATACGCGCAAGAGTACAAGCGATTTGTCAGTGGCGTGTCTTATGCCGCTCCGGAACAGACGCCTGGCTTTACGGAAGCGGTAGAGGCCCTGCAGAGCATGGTGAAGGCTCTACGTCATGCGTAGTGCATCGCCTATCGATGCGTTCTCTTTTGAAGGCAAGGTTCGTACGATCAAAAAGGCTAGGAGCGGGACGGCAATCGCGTAAACGTACTGCGTCCGCGACACGCCGATGCCGAACGGAAACCAGATGCCCGGCACGCCGATCGTATCGAGCAGCTCGCCGCCGAATAATGCGGCCATAATCGAGGCTAACGTGACGAGCGCCAGGATCCGCATTGGTCCGCTGCGGACAATGCGCGCGCCTATCAGGACAAACAGCGTGATGGACCCGAGCCGGCTGCCGCTTGTGACACTCGCCGAATGGATCACGGCGCCGATAGTCCCGGCGACCGCCAGCGCTACAGCCGACACATCGATGCTTCGCCACGGACGCAGGCGCCAACGGTTCCAGGCCAGCGTCCAGGCGGCCACCACTGGCGCCCACATCACTGACGCCAGCCACGCATAGGTAGCCAGATCTAACAGATCGGTCCATGCGACGATCGCATTGTTGAGCCTCCTGGCTGCCATGAGCGCAAGCGCGATGCTGGCAAAGATCAAGAAACTCTTGTGGCTGCTGCGAGACCGGCGCCAGAGCGCCAAGCCGATGACTGCCAACATGGCGATCGGCTCGATCACGTCGACGATGTAACCGGCGATGGTTCGCTCCCATTGCACGCGGTGGAGCGCATCGCTTATTGGCCGCGGAGCCAGTATGGGCACGCTGTGCATGCCGCCGCCGTCTGAGCTGCCCCCGGAATCGGGAAGCTTGTATGCGCGGACGGCGAGAACGCCACGAGTGCCCGCCGCATCGGCGGGAAGGGCGAACCGCAGCGGCCGCGTGCCGACGACGCGCGGGGCTGGGCCGAGCCTGCCCGACCCGCCTAGCAATTGGCCGTTCCAATAGAGTTCGTAGCCGTCCTCGACGAGGGTCGGCCCGAGGATGTCCCACGACGCGCGTCCGGCCGGCACCGCCACCGCGCGCCGGTACCAGGCGTAGCCGTGATAGCCGGGATGACCATGCGCCATCCACCCGCCTACGTAATCGGGCAGACCTACGTCGCCGTCGTGGCTGCCCGGCAAGGCGGTCATATCGACCGTCTCCCAACCGCTATCGTCTGTATTGGCGTCCGCCCAGTGTGGGTCATCGCCGGTATGGAATCGCCAGGAGCCATCGAGCAGAGTAGCTGCGGCGCGCAGCGCCGGCGGATCAGGGCGGCCGCCGCTCGCCAAGTCGGCGATCACGATGGCCAATGCCATCAGCGTCGCTATGACGATGCCGAGGATCAGTTTGCGTTGTGTTGCGTCGATCGAGGTCGCTGCCGTTCTAACCATATGAATTGCCTTCATACGGTTAGACTAACATAACCGTATAAAATCAGCAATTCTCAATACGGAGAACTCCTTCAATCTGAAGACGATAGAGAGAAGCCATATTCCGATAGAGGGCCTCTATGGATTTAAAAACAAGGACATAGAAAAGGTGTCGTATCGAAGCCCAGAGTTTTACCTTCGTGCGTAACCCTTGATGCAAGCTACGAAAGAAGCAACAACATCGCTGTTGGATTTGGTCAGGGGGCTTTCAAGACATCCGGCAACTGATACTGCACAGCGTCGCCGGTCCGGTTGTCGGGAATCGTCCGAAATTGTTCATCCAATGTCTTCATCAACTCGTCAAATGTCAGCGATTGTTGAAGTTGGGCGTAACTCTTTGGCATTCGCCAAGTTTACAGCGTCAATAGATTCCGTATTGAGAATTGCTGGTATAAAATATGGTCATACAGTTATATTGGACGGCCACCATGGACAGCGGGAATTACAGATATCAATTTGTCGCCGGAAACCTCGCGCTCGATTTCGTCAACACGGTCGCATTTCGAGCGGATCCCGGGAAGAAGAAGGACCATCTGCAACGTATTGAGGATGTGCGCCAGTGGGCTAGCCAAGCTCAGTTGCCGGACCTGGCTGCAATCAACTCCGGCCCCTTGGCGGGGACCGCGGCGCTGCGGCGCATCCGCGCAGTCCGCGAACAACTGTTTGCGGTTTTCCATGCAATTGCAAGCGATGCCCCGATCCCGGCGGACACACTTGCCCGGGTTGGCAATGCGTTGCACGATTGTTGCGCCAGGCGATGTTTGTCCATTGAGGGAGCGGAGGTTCGCTGGACCTGGCGACCTGGTGCGCGGTGTACGGACTATTTGCTTTATCCCGTCCTCACGGCAGCAACCGATCTTCTCACCTCTGTTTCGCGCGGTTTGGTCCGTCAATGCGAAGACGCAGGCTGCGGCTGGCTGTTTTTGGACCGTTCCAACGCCCGCAAGAGACGGTGGTGCAGCATGGCGGACTGCGGCAACCGAAATAAGGCCCGGAAATACTACCG
>DASUFM010000663.1:0-6103 GCA_036274535.1 Blastocatellia bacterium | reverse complement strand
CACTTTCTCAAAGACCAGGAGGTCTAGCGGTGACGGCGTAAAATCATAATTATCTTTGAGCATGGCGTTCTCTCTCGTTCTATTCGCGGCGCTGCAAAGATATATCTCTAATGGAAGTCCGGCAACTTTTTAAGCGATCTCTCTTGAGGCGTCGGAAACGCAGCAAAAACCGCGCCACATCAAAGTTCGATTTGAAATCGTTCCGCCATTCGGTAAAGTGTCCGGCGATTGATGCCCAGGATCTCCGCCGCCCGCTTGCGATTGCCGCCCGTCGCGTCGAGGACGTACAGCAAATAACGGCGCTCCATCTCGTCAATTGTCGGTAGCCCCGCAAAGAGCGCGGCCAGGTCATCGGCGCCGGCTTTGGCCGCGACACTCTCGACGTCGTATCCGCAAACTTTTGACGGGAAGTCTTCTGGCGTGATACGCCCGCTTCGGTTGAGCGTGATCGCACGCTCGATGACGTTCTCCAACTCCCGCACGTTCCCCGGCCAGGAGTATGAGACCAGGTAATGAAGCGCGCGTTCGTCCACGATGGGCGGCGTTTGCCCCCGTGGGATATGTTTGCGCAACATATGCGTGACCAGCAGGGGGATGTCGTCGCGTCGTTCGCGCAATGGCGGGAGTGAATGTTGATGACGTTCAGACGGTAGAACAGGTCGCGCCTAAACTGGCCCTCGTCGCATAACTTCTCGAGATTGCTGTTGCTCGCGGCGATCACCCGCGCCCGCGTCTTCACTGGAGAATTGCCGCCCACCGGAACGACCTCGCGCTCCTGCAGCACGCGCAGGAGTTTGACCTGTAGCGCCGCGCTGGTTTCGCTGATCTCGTCCAGAAAAACCGTGCCCTCGCCGGCCTGCTCAAAGATGCCGCGCTTGTTGGCTATGGCGCTGGTAAAGGCGCCTTTGACGTGGCCGAACAACTCGGATTCGAGCAGCGTTTCGGTCAGCGCCCCGCAATTGACCGCCACGAACGGCGAGCCGTAACGCGGCCCGTGGGCGTGAACGGCGCGCGCGACGAGTTCCTTGCCCGTCCCGGACTCGCCGGTGATCAGCAACGCCGAGCGCGAATCGGAGACGCGTGCGATCATTTTATAGATTTCCAGCATTGCTGGATTGCGCCCGACCATGCCGGAAGCGCTCTCTTCATCTCCGCCCCGCTCATCAAGTCCGTCCTTCCGCCCGATCGAGCGCAGGGCGAGCGCGCGCTGCACGGTCGCCACCATCGTCTCGATGTCGAAAGGCTTACTGACGTATCTGTCGGTCTGAAGCGCAATTGCTTCTTGTGCGCCCATTCGAGCAGCCTTCTGACAATCCCCACGATGAATTCGAGCTGCTGGGTGATGATCTGAACGCGGCGCTGCGTGTCCGGCGCATCGGGGTGATCGCGCGCCAGGAGCTGCAAATGGCCGGAGATGGCGTTGAGCGGAGTGCCGATCTCGTGCGCCAGCGAGGCCGCCATCTGACCGGCCACCGCCAGCCTCTCCGAGCGGATCAGCCGTTGCTGCGTTTGCAGTAGCGCCTGATTTGACTCCGACAGCTCCCGCGTCGCGGCCTCGACCTGACTGCGAAGCTCATCGTTGAATCCGCTGATTTGCGTGAGAAGCCTCTCCCGCTCGCGATCCCTCTTGCTGAGGTCGTCCATCAATTTCTTGCGCGCCGCATTGAGCCAACTGATGATGACCGCCACGAGCATAAACACTCCTGCGCGCACCAGATTGGCGACGGTGAGTTCCAGAGTGTTGAACGGCGGAATGAAGAATAAATCAATCGCCCAGGTGGACAGAACAGTCGCCAGTAAGCCCGGCCCAAGCCCTCCATAAAACGCGGCGACCATCACGGCGGCGAAAAACAGCGGGGTCGCGGCCGGATCGATCATCGGCCACAGGGCCTGGGTTATGAGCAAAGCGGCTAAGAACGCCAACACTGCCGCGCCATATCGCAAGATGGGAGATCGATTTCTGCCGGTCATAAATCCTCTCGCTCGGAGGCTTGCAATTTTGAGATCAACACGCAAAAAAGGATCGTTCATTGTTCTATGCAACCTGTGCGCCTCTCATTCATGATTTTCTCCGTCTATCAACTGCGGCTTCTGATGTGGACGCCTTCCGAAGAGGCCAGGACTCTACGCGGAAACACCTTAATATCTCAGGAGCATTTGCCGGCCGAATTGGCCCAAGCTCCAGCGAGGCGCGAGGGTGAGGCGAACGAGTGTGGCTTTTTTACTCGCGAGCGCATATAAAGCCACACTCGAATCCTGGCCTCAAAGGAATTAAATCTCACAACGCAGCCCGGTTTCAGGATTTACAGCTTCGCAAATATGAAAGCGCCGGGCAAGGCATTACAGTTGCTAATACTGCTCAACGTCGCAAGTGGTATTGCCGGGCCTGATCGACCAGGTCATATACTGCGAAGCATGGCGTATGTTCCTTCTCCCCCTTCCCCTGAAACGAAGGCAGAAAAACGGGAAGTAATTCTCGGCAATAATTCTCGCCTTTCAACTCAACCGTAGACAGAAAATAAGGAGTATGTGGATATGAACACCATAATGAAGCGCCTGTTTGCTTTTTCCCTGGTTCTCTTCATGGCCTCTCTAGGGCAGGCGGTCATTACCGCGCATCAGCCGGCCTCGCCGGCCGAAGACAAAACGGTCAGCGGCGAAGTCGTGTCAGTCACTGCGGACAAGAACGAGGTGGTTATCAAGGACAGCGCCGGCAGCGAGGTCACCCTTGTTGTCAGCGAATCCACCAGGTTCACCAAAGGTAATGAGACTGTCTCGCTTGCGGATCTGAAACCCGGCGTGAAGATTACTTGCGAGGCGGCGGAGTCAGAGGGCAAGTTGCTGGCGAAATTGATTCAGGTAGCGGAGGAATAGTTGAGCCTCATCTTCCTTCGCGAAGCCATATGCTCTCGAACAGTCGTGGCGCCAAAACGGGCTTCAGCAGGCTTGGAGGGGGCGCAATTGGAAACGCCAGCAGTCGTTTCTACCACTTCCCCCTTGCGTTTCGTCCACCCTGGCACGCCTGTTGCAGCCTCATGAAAAACCTGAGCGCATCCTTTCTATTGCAGTTCATTCGCAGAGAAGAGTGGTTACCCAGGCTTTGCCACCTCTTCTCTGCGACTTTTTCAGATCATGTCGAGTTCGGATTGGGCTGAGTAAAGAAACTTTCTGGCGCCGGTCTCAAAAGAAAGAATAGCCAATGGTATGAGCGATGTGGATTCCCGCCAATTTGAGCTGGTTGAAGCGACGACGAGGGATATACCCGTCTCGGCGGCGTTGAAAACACTCAACATGCCTGAAGCTGATGGAGAAACCGTTGCGTCTCATGCTGCGCCCCCTTTAACGCTTGAACTCGGGCGATACGTCATTGATCTGTGTCTCGACCGGGGATTCAATCTGATGACCGAAGTGCGGCGGTTTGAGCACAGAAGTGTTTTCATAAGATCTCTATGAGGCGCTAGTATCAGAGCCCCTTTCGGTGGGCCAGCGTGACAACGCTATCCCTACTTCTCTATCTTACCCTTCGAGATCGATATTTAATCTTCGGAGGTAAATTCATGGATTCAACTGTTCCCGCAGACTTACTCAAACTTAAGGCCCGCCTGGAAGCCCGGCGCGCAACCCGTAAATACGCGCGCCACGATCCCAAACCGGGAATGCCAGCCGATCTTGCCCATAGAGCAAGGCGGCCGGCGCCGCCACAGTCGCGGATTTTTGAATGTCACGGCAAAAATATCACCGCGACAAAAGTTGTAAAGTTGGATTCGCGCTGATGCGCTTGTCAAGCGTCATTCGCTGCGCTAGTCCCATGATTCTGCGCCGGTGACGACAGCACAATTGAAGTTTCCGTTGAGCCATATACGCTCAACCTGCCAATGATCTTCTCCAAGTGTGAGACGGATGAAGCTGCGACCCTTAAGACAAAGGAGTCACTGCCGCTGACATGATGGCATTCCATCACTTCTGCGCGTTTTTTCGAGAGCGCGATGACCTGTTGGTATTTCTCTGACGAACAGCGCAGTCGCACAAAGGCTGTGATCGGCAGCCCGATCTCATTCGAATCAACGTCCGCATGATAGCCCTTGATAATCTCCGCATCCTCCATACGCCGCACTCGCTCGATCACGGCTGGAGAGGTCAACCCCACCCGCTTGCCAAGTTCCGCATAGGAGATGTGGGCGTTTTCCTGGAGCGCGTCGAGTATCTTCCGCCCGATTTTGTCCAACAGCTTCTTTTTATCCAAAGGTATTCCACCAAAAAACTTTCGAATCTTTACTGCAACCGATTCGAAAACTTCATCCGCTTATTTAGCCACGGTCAGGAGCAGTGAGTGAGAAAAGCGAACACTCGCTTCGGCCTGCTCATCGCGTCATTAGCTACGTTCGGCTAATGCCCGATCCATTTCCGCTTCCCAAGTTATGAGTCTCCCCGGCGCCCACAATTTTGTCGGACTTAGAGTAAACCGCTTCTTAAACGTCAATGCTACGCCTATTCTCCTTCCGGCTCCGATTTTTGAATTCTTTTCAAAATAGACTTCGGCGGACCAAAAGCAGGTGGCGGAAAAGGAAGAAAACTGAAAAGGATTAATGCTAACTTGAAAACCATTCGAAGAGCGTCGGCTGTGATTCTTCGAGGATTACGAAGTTGCTCAACCCCACACCGACCAACCGGAATCGTTGATCAGGGGCTGCCGCGACCCGTTCTCGCAATGAGAGCGCAATGGCTGTGAATTCCTCGCAGTCAGCCGGAGGGCTTGGCGGAGTGTGGCTGCGCGTCATGATATTGAAGTCGCTCGTCTTCAACTTGAGTATGACGGTTCGCGCGATACGAGTCTCTTTTCTTGACGCCGCCCATACTTTTTCCGCAAGGCGTCGAATCAGATCCTCTGTTTCGGAAAGCGGCAGGTCGCGTTCGAATGTATCTTCCGCTGAAATAGACTTCGTCGGCCTATTGGACACTACCGGATTGTGGTCGACGCCGTTCGCCAGTTCAAAAAGGCGGCGGCCATATCGCCCGAACTCGCTTTCCAGCGCCTCAAGGCCGAGACCTCGAAGGTCTCCGACCGTTATTACGCCTGCTTCCTTTAGTCGCGCTTCCGTGACCTTCCCAACGCCGGGAATCCGATTCACTGGCAACGGCTGTAAAAACGCGATCACTTCATCTGGCTGAATGACGAAGAGTCCGTCCGGCTTGCGCCAGTCAGAAGCGATTTTAGCGAGAAACTTATTCGGCGCTACTCCGGCGGAAGCGGTGAGGTCGAGTTCTTCTCGAATCTGGAGCCGAATCATCTTTGCCACGCGGGTGGCCGTCGGCAAACCCAACTTATTTTCCGTCACATCGAGGTAGGCTTCATCGAGCGAAAGCGGCTCGATCATATCAGTGTGCCGTAAAAGAATCTCTCGCACCGCGCGCGAAACCGCTTTGTACCGCGTGAAATCGGGAGGGATGAAGACCGCGCCGGGACAGAGACGCTCAGCCCGAATCGCCGGCATGGCGGAGCGAACGCCGAATCGCCTGGCCTCGTAAGAGGCGGCGCAAACTACAGAACGATTACCGCGCCATGCGACTATGACCGGCTTGCCGCGCAAACTCGGATCGTCACGCTGTTCGACGGAAGCGTAGAACGCATCCATATCGACGTGCACGATCTTTCGAAGAGTTGTCTCAGCGCGATGTTCGATTTCTCTCTCCTTCGCAGCGCCATCAGGCCGGCATCGTTTAAGACCTTCGTGCGGTCAAAGATTTCAGGCTATGGTCAGAAGGGGGAATCATAGTCCAGTTGATCAGGCGGCGATTCCTTTTCGAATTCGGGCGCGTTCTCACCATGATTGATGGGGAGTGGCTGCGAAAACCCTTCTTTTCGCATCTCCTGAATATGCCTTTCCTCGTCGTAGTTTGGCATAATTGGCCTCCCTCCCGGCTGCATGTTATCAGAGGCCGCAATTCTGGGGTACCCGGTTCCGGGCTTTGGCTAATTGCAGATGACTTGACGATCTCCACTTTATAGAACTATCGCTCCGCCTTCGCCTTTGATGGCCAGGCCCGGTCCTAACGCTCCCGTTGAGTTCTTCACAGGAAAGTCCGGATACTTAAAGAGATAATG
>DASUFM010000662.1:0-6125 GCA_036274535.1 Blastocatellia bacterium | reverse complement strand
CTGTCGATCGAGGCGGCGCCGGGCTCAGCGAGGTCATCAGCAAGAATCTCGAACTGGCGCATCCTGATCAAACGCTCAACGTAGCGATGATCAAGCTGGGGCGAAAGGGCGTCTCCCAGCTTCCAGTCGTCAGCCGGAATGACGCCTCGAAATTGCTCGGGATCATTACCCTGCACGACATCGCGGAAGCTTTATCCAAAGAGGATGAGGCAGGCTCCGCGGCGAATGAGGATAAAGCGTAACCCTACTGGAAAAAGATTCCCGCTATCGCCTTAGCAACCGCCCAGTCCGGGACAGATTCCGCTTATGCGAATCTCTCAGCTTACCCTTGCCTGACCGATCCTTGAGGGTGGAAATCGATTTCTCGAATGTCACGCATCGCTTTGCTCCATAATTCCTTGAAGCCGTCGGCAAGCTGTCGCGCCAACTCCTTATCACGGACTAAGAGCGAAGCAAACCGCCCCTCCGGAATGAATGGATGGTCAAGGCACAGGATTACGATTTCGTCGTCGACGACGTGGAACGGATGGCCGAGTTCTCCAGAGTATCGGACTCCGGTCACCTGTTCCAGTTGCCCCTTATTCCTTTGTAGAAAACCTATCAGTTTCGGAGCGCTATGATAGGCGAACCCAAACACCACTCGATGATCGATCTTTCGCTCGGCCGTGTTGCGGGCGATCCGCCGCAGAATCGGGAAGCCGCCGTTGGTCACTTGTTCAATCGCGGCCAGGTCGCCGTGTTCGAGATACGACCAGATTCTTTCCCGTGCGGCCGCAAGGTGTATGACGTGCCGCTTTATGTGGCTCTCCATTCCAAGAGCTAGATCGACAAAGGTCGTTCGCCCTCGCACTCGTTCCGGCAGAGCCGATAACATCTCTTTCAATCCCTCAGCCTGCCGCGCAAACCGCTCCGCATTTTGACGCGCGATCTCAATCAGGCGGTTTACAACCTCGTCGCTTGGGAACGCGGAGTAAAGTTTAGGTCGAGTGGGCTGGATCTCTGCCAGGCCCATCTGACTCAGTTTCTCCATCGCCCGGTAGATTTTCGATGTCGGCACATCGCCTTCCCGGCAAAGCGTCTCGGCGTCCGCCACTCCATGAACCATCAGCGCCACAAGCGCTTTCCGCTCGTACCCCGTGAGGCCGACTTGTTCCAACAACTCTAGTTTCCGCCAATGCATGAGCGATTTTCTACTACATTAAGTAGTTGAAAGTAAATGAGGCGGTCGGTATCCTCAAGAAGCGCGTTGGTTGAGAAACACACTCAGGAGATAAATCAATGAAACAAAACGCTCAAATAATGCCGATGATTTCCGTCGACTCCGTCGACGAGGCGCGGGAATTCTACGTCGAGAAACTCGGTTTCGACCACATGATGGGCATGCTGGGAAAAGACGGACGGCTTGATTTCTGCACCGTCATACTCGGTGGCGCCAAAGTCATGTTCATGCGCCCGCAGGAGAGTATGGATGGTACCGGCGCAACCTCCTCCAAGCGCCCGATCGAAATTTACATTCAGGTAGCTGACGTGAACGCTCATCACGACCGTCTGAAGAAGAACAAAGTCAAAATCAACAATCCGCTAACTGACCAGTGGTGGGGGGATCGCACCTTTACCGTGATGGACCCATTCGGATATCAGATCTGGTTCTACCAGACGGTCGGCGAGCCTCAACCGCCCGAAGGCGCCAAGATAGTTTAGATCAGTTTTCATTCCAGGTACGGCGAACCGGAAAGTTTGCCGTGCCCACAATCGCAAATCGACCTTGCGTCGAGCCATAAGAGGTGTAAACACATGACTGATCCATTGCTGAATGAACTTCACCAGGAGGCGGCCATCACGCGGCGAGTCCTCGAACGTGTTCCGGGAGACAAGCTGGAGTGGAGGCCGCATCCTAAGTCGATGTCGCTCGGCCAACTGGCGATGCATGTCGCGAGTATTCCAGGCAACCTGTCGGGGCTCGTTAAGGCCGACGAGTTTGACGCTTCGCAGGCGAATTTCACGCCTCCGGCTCCCGGTAGTGTAGAAGAGATACTCACTGCCCATGATTCGAGCCTTAGGGTCGCTCAGGATTACCTCGGCGGCGTAGACGAACAAACCGCACAGGGAAGCTGGCGCCTTACTTTCAGGGGGAAAGAGGTGTTCACGGCGCCGAGGGGCGGGGTGATCCGGTCGCTGATGCTAAACCACTGGTACCATCATCGCGGCCAGTTGTCAGTCTACTTGCGGCTGCTCGACATCCCGGTTCCGGTGATCTATGGCCGCAGCGCAGACGAAAATCCGTTTACTTGAAGTCAACTTGGTCCCGAACGCTCGTTCGTATCGGCGCCGAGCCGATGGCTGTCCTTGGGGCGCATGAAGCGCATTCAACCGCGCGTCGAAGTGTCCACCGCCGGCCACACACCGTCGCGCGGCATTTCCAGGCGCTCGGCCAGCGCTCGCCTCCACGACGGCGGCGTGAAAGGCTCGCCCCAGTAGTCAGTCACGAGGACCGCCTTTCCGTCCTGCAATTCAGCAATTGTAACGTTGCGATATACTCGGCCGTCTCCGTAATCGGGGCTCCACTCGACGACGAGGATTTCGCTACAGGCGAGCCCCCGCCCGACGCCGAGCCTCAGTCCTTCGAAGTGGGACTCCACCTCGGCGATGCGGGCCCTGCCGCAAATGATCTCGCCACTCTGCGGCCACTGGCGCGCAGCATCCTCCGCTAAGGGAACGCCGAGAATGCGCTCAAGGCGGGTCTGGTAAGAAGTTTCTTTCATAACGTAATCCTGGATTCCCTGAACCGTCTGACCGGCGTGTCGTCGAGTTACTCTCCGATTGAACGCGGCTCTAAAAACCGTTCCGCGCGCTCTGTCAGAACATCATGCTTTTGCTGTGCAACCCGCTCGCGCCGGAGGGGGCCGGCGGAGCCTCTTCAACAATCTGCGGCGCGCCGGCGCCGTCGTAACAACGTACTGTGAACGTGTGCCGCCCCTTTTGAAACGGCCAGTCATAACGCCAGATTACCCACGTCAGGCCCGACAGCGGCGTGCGCAACTGCGCTTCGCGCCACTCGCCTCCGTCCGCCTGAACCTCGACCTTCGAGACGCCGAGCGCGCCGGCGTGCGCGATGCCGCCGATCGGCACAAGAGCGCTCGCATCGGCCTGCGCGATCATCATGTCAACGGCGACCGTGTCTATTACGGAAGTCGCTTTCATCCGCGCCTGCGCGTCCCATCCACGCTTCACCCAATACCCCGGCTCCCAGCGATCCGTCGCTTCGATAGATTCAATCCACTTGGGCTGTTTCATGCCGTATAGGTTGGGAATGTAGATGCGCAATGGAAAGCCATGCTCAGCAAGTAAAGGCGCCCCGTCCCAGGCGTACGTGAGCATCACCCGCTCATCGGACTTGATTGTCTCCAGCGGGACCACTTCAAAGAAGCCGTCCGCCGACCCGATCTTGAGATGTGTGGCCTCAGGCTTCAGTCTCCAATTCGGCAGTAGTCGCTGCAGGCTTACGCCCGTCCAGCGTGTCGTGCCGATCAAGTCACCCGCGATCGGATTCGAGATGCACGCGAGCGTGATGAACTGATGCGAGGGTTCGTAATTGCCGCGCAGATCGTCGAGCTTTAACATGAGTGGGCTTTCCACCAGGCCGCCGATTTTCAAGCGCCAGTCGTCTTCTTTAATCCTAGGCGGAATCGTATTGATGTCTATTCGGTAGTGCTGTTCGAGCGGCGTGAACTCCGGGCGCGTGCCCTGCGCGGGTTTCACTTCGGCGGCGGCGTTCGGCAAAGCGTGATTGGCCGACCAGCGTTCGCCCTCCACTTCTGTGACTTCGCGCCTGCGTCTGCCAACGGCTAAGTTGCCGACCACCGCGCCGGCCACAGTGATGGCGGCGGTCGCGCCGCCCAGCCGGATCAGGAATCGGCGGCGATCAATTCTTGCGGCCTCCGCCGCGCTTAGACGCCGATAGCTCCATCCCAGAGCCGCGCCCCAGATCAGAAAAGCGCCGAGAATCCAGACGGCGCTGATGATTGGGCGGGTAGTCGCCGTTTGACCGACGCTGCGGCTGATGAGCGTAACCGGCGCGCCAACCGCGGCTCCGATGACGACGCCGAACAAGTACGGATAATTTCCCCAAAACGCGCGCAGGAGGGTGAACAATACGGCTCCGGCGACGGCGCCCGTGACCAGCAAACCGGCGATCGCCATCATCTTTTCCGCAGTTTTGGCCACCTCCGAAGTTGGGCCGAGATGGAGCGCGCGAATGACGCTCACCATCGCATCAATGCCGAAGGCGATGACGGAACCGGGCAGCGTGCGCGCCATCCAATCGAAGACGTCAAATGCGACAAATGGCAATCCGGCCAGTCGCCACGCCAGATAAAAGACGGCGATCAGCGAAGCCATCAGCATCACCCCGACCGCGGCCCCACTCAGGATGCCCAGCCTGCTTGACGGCGTCATGTCTGTAATCCTTCCAGGCATTCTCACCTCCTCTCAGCGCGCAAAACTATCCCACCGGTCCCGATTTGTCGGTACGCCGTGGCGCACAACCGGCGCAAATCGCATGCGAGAGTTGAGCGCCAGGCGGTCTTACAATTCTTTGACGCGAGCGATCAACTGCTCGATTTGCTTTTGAAATGTGGTCGGGGATAAAAACAGGTGCGGCGGGTATACACCTTATGGAGGATTTGGTCATTGGCGAGGTGAAGTTGATTGTCCAAACGGCGGGCGTCATTGTGACTGAGAAGATCGTAAACGAGTTCCTCGCGCATCACATCTTGCCAATCTCGGCCTCCGGCATTGATCATCATCACGATTGGCTGGTGACCCAAGTGGAAAAGGCTAGATTCTTTTCCAGTACGTCAATCCTGATTACAAAGTGAGACTACACCCGGAGATTCTTCTGGCGGCGGCTAAGGCCTATGCCAAGAAATGATCCTGAGGGAAACGCACGCGATTTAAATGTAAAAGTCAGGATTTAATCTGACAGTGAGTAGCTATCTGACAGCGGGTTTCGAATCGGATTGTCCGACCATCGCTTGTTGTTTGTCTAACATCTTGGCCTCCGCGAGGTTTTTGCTTTCGCCGAAGGTTTGCATCGGCGTTTTGCCATAGCAGTATCGTCCGCTATGTGGTCGTTGGCAATTGTAGACAAGCAACCACTCATCGACATCCTGCTGCAGTTCTTCTATAGAGTTGTAGATTTTCTTGCGGAACGCAATGCTGTAGAACTCGTCCTTCATCGTCCGATGGAAGCGTTCACAGATCCCGTTTGTCTGCGGGTGTCGAGCCTTGGTCTTTGAATGATCGATGTTTTCCAACGCCAGGTAGAGCTGATATTCGTGATGCTCGATCGCTCCACAATACTCTGACCCGCGATCGGTCAGGACGCGTAGGAGAGAGACACCATGTTCTTCAAAGAAAGGCAGCACACGGTCGTTGAGCGTGTCGGCAGCCACCAGCGCGTTCTTCCGGTCGTAGAGTTTGGCGAATGCGACGCGCGTATAGGTGTCGATGAAGGTCTGCTGATAGATGCGTCCGACTCCTTTGAGCGTGCCGACATAGTAGGTGTCTTGCGCGCCGAGATAGCCAGGATGCTCGGTCTCGATACGGGTAACCGTTCTCGCCAACCGTCGCCATGTAAAAGCCGTCGCGCTGGCTGATAAACTCTACTTCGGCCTCGGTCAAACCGAAAAATTCTAATTCTCCGACTTCGGCCCGCGCGTAATTACGACGCGAACCGTAACGCTCTTGCGCCTGTTTAACGCTCGGCGTAAAAGTCAGTTCATAAAATCGGTTGGCCATTTTCTCACTTCCTTTTTCTTTACCGTTTTTTTGTTTCGCCAGAAAGTCTTGAATAAGTTGGGCGATCCGGTCGCCTTAGTTTTCGCGTCGGCGGCATTCCCGTTCCGCGCCGCCAAAATCGCGTCTTCGTCCAGACCGACCATTTTGCCAATTGTCGTGTGGGCCGAAGCGCAGTAGCCACAGCCGTTAACCTCCGCCGAGATGAGCGCGATCTGTTCGCGCAAGCGCGCGTTCAGTTTGCCGCCGCCGAGCGCGCCGCTGAAGTTCAGATAGGCTTCCAGAACCGCGGGCGATTGCGCCATCGTTTTCATCATGTTCGGCGTTAT
>DASUFM010000661.1:0-3297 GCA_036274535.1 Blastocatellia bacterium | reverse complement strand
TTGGGTCAGTACCGCGAGCGGTAGCGAGCGTCGCAGACGCCTGGTTTACGCTCCCTACCGGTCGCGGTACTGACTCGGCGTACCAATCTGTCCTATCTGTCCTATTTGAGATCTGGTCTCACCGCAGTCGCCCTTTTGACGAAATCAGTCCAGATCGGGGCCGCGGCGTCGCCGCCGACCATGCCCAGATTATGGTAATCGTCGAATCCGACCCAGACGACGGCGAGGAGATTGGGGGTATAGCCGGCGAACCATGCGTCGTGTGAGCTGCCGGTCTTGCCCGCCGCAGGGCCTGGATAACCCAGGCGCCTGACGGCCGTAGCGGTGCCGCGATCGACCGCTTCAGCGAGGGTTTCCGTGACGATGGAAGCCACCTCGGAGCGGAGCACGCTGGTTTTCATTGGAGTGGTTTCTTCAGTCCTGTCATCGCGTTTTATCGATTTGATTCCGAAAGGGGTCACGCTCACGCCGCCGTTGGCGAAGGTGGAATATGCCCTCGCGATATCAAGCGGCGTGGCTTCGACGGCGCCTAGCGCCATCGAAGGATAAGGATCGGGTCTGGGCAGTCCCATTTTCTCTGCCATATCAGCCACTCTGGATAAGCCGACCAGTAATGCGGCGTCCACCGCCACAACGTTCAACGACCTCACGATCCCCTCGCGCAACGTCACCATCTGATTCGAAAAGTTTCCGCCGTAATTCTGCGGGCGATATATCTCGTTACCGAATGTGATCTCCTGCGGCGCGTCATAGAAGAAGGTTTCCGGCGACACGCCGTTGGCGAGAGCGGTGGCGTAAACTATCGGTTTGAAGACCGATCCCGGCTGGCGGCGCGCGTCGGTGACGCGATTAAGCTGGCTCGCAGCGTAATCGCGCCCGCCGACCATCGCCAGGATCTCTCCGGTGTGCGGATTGATGGCGATCAAAGCGGCCTCAGGCCTTCCGCCTTTGGCGCGTTTCGCGCGCCGGCTGAAGACGCGGTCGAGCTTCGCAAGGTAGTTGTTGACCGCGACGTTCGCGGCTCTCTGCAGATCCGGATCGAGCGTGGTCCTGATCTCGAGGTTCGATTCTTCCTTCCCGTTGATATGCCGGCTGGCCAGTTCTCTCTCCAGATAATCGAGGAAATAATTCGCGGCGGATTCATCGAATTTCCCGGGCGGAATCACAGTCAGTCTTTCAGACTTCGCGGCCTCGGCCTCTTCTTTGCTGATAAATCCGGTGTTGGTCATCGCATCCAGAACGGTGTTGCGGCGGAAGAGAGCCGCGTCGGGACGCTGATAAGGCGAGTAACGATTGGGCGCCTGCGCCAGACCGGCGATGAACGCCGACTCGGCGAGCGAAAGGTCGCCCAATTCTTTATTGAAATAGACGCGCGCCGCCTCTTTGAATCCGTAAATCGCCGTTATCCCGCTCTGCCCCAAATAAACGCGGTTGGCGTATATCGTGAAGATGTCTTCCTTGCTCAGCCGTTGTTCGAGGGCTATCGCCATCATGGCCTCGGCGAATTTGCGTTCATATGTGCGCTCCGGCGTCAGGTAGTTCGTCTTGATCAACTGCTGGGTGATGGTCGAACCGCCTTCACGTATTTCACCGTGGCGCCAGTTCTCCCACAACGCGCGGATGATAGCCTTCACATCGACTCCTCGATGCGAGAAGAAATTTCGGTCTTCGATCGCAGTCAGAGCGTCGACGAGCGACGGCGGGAAATCTTCGAAGCGCGCCTGAATTCCCACTCCTCTGGGAAGCGTCGTGGCGCCGATTTTCGGAGTGAGCGACTCAGGCGGTAAGGCGACGCTCTGGAGGTTCTCCCCCGTAGCGGCGTTCTCGATTTTGACGATCCGGGCGCCGGATTTCCGGTCGAATTTGATATTGACGGTTTCCGGCGTTTTGGCGGCGCGATCGTACGAATTCAACCGCAATCGCGTAGTATCCCCTTCAATAATGAAGACTCCGGAAGCGAGATAATCAGCGGGTTCGTCCTGGCGGCCTCGGCTGTAACCCGCTCGCAGCAATCGATCATGCAATTCGTCCTGTGACAGCCGTTGCCCGACGCTAACGCGGCGCGGCGCGGCGTAAACGCCGGCGCGCCGGCTCAATACCTCCTGATCGAGTCGATTGTCGACTATCGCCGCGTACCCGGCGTACGCCTGGCGCAATTTAAAACATCCAATGGCCGCGAGCGGAATGAAGATTATCAGAATGGCTGCTAAAGCGCGTATAAGAACGCGCTTCGCGCCGGGATTTGCGCCGGAAGACTCCGGCGTCGGCCGGTTAGGGCCCGTCTCGCCGCGCGGGTTTTCACCTCTTTCCTCCGATAGCCGCTGTTCGTCTCTTTGCCTGTCGCGCATTCCACCTCCATTCCGATCCCCGTAGTTTCAGGCGAGCCTGGAAATGTAAGGTGCAACGACTGTGCCATCTGGATGGACTTTGAAAACTAATGGCGGCTCATAAATATGGCTATGGCGTCATTGTCTGACTTTCAGCAGATTATTGACCTCTCTGACACCGCTCGTGGCTCTGGCGATACTTTCGGCTCTGGCCCTGGTCTGAGTGTCTTCAACAGCGCCTTTGAGCGTAACCACACCGTCCTTCACTCCGACATCGGCGCCGATGACGCCCTCCGCGACATAGCGGGTTTTGATCCTGGACAAAATCGTCAGGTCGCTCGCCGTCATTGCGCTTCTTCCAGCCTCGTGTTCGCCGCCCGTATCAACCGTGATGTTATTAATGACGCGTGTTACGCCTTCAGTATTCGCGGCCACACGCTCGGCCTGATCCTTATCGGCTTGCGTTCTGACCACGCCGCTCAAAGTGACTTCTCCTCCGCGCGTATCTACGTTGACATTGATTGCGTCGTTTTCATCGCCTGCCGCCAGTTTGCTCTTCACGGCGGCGGTAATGGCGGAATCCCTGACGCCACTCCTTTCGCAACTCGCGATCGTCAAAGCGAGTAAGATGCCCAGGACAATCAGCGGAATCCGCTTTGTTTTCAAGCCTCGTCGTTTATTCATGATGATTCAATTCCAAGCAGGGTCCAATCAGGGAGTGGGCGGGGAGCGAATTGAATAAAAAAAGGCGCGAAGCGCGCTACAGCGCGCGCGCTCCGCGCCTTTTGACCGATACTCGCGTAATCACGCTCACCCTCAATCGAGCAAGGAATATGCCAATGCGCGATCCCATTTCTTTGCCCATTTCTTATCTCGACTTTATCCATTGTGAGATCGGCGCTCCGCGCCGATCTCACAATGGACTTTTCAACCTCATCATCGGATTACGACATTGAAAAATGGCGCCGAC
>DASUFM010000660.1:0-2992 GCA_036274535.1 Blastocatellia bacterium | reverse complement strand
ATTGTGTTGTCGGTCGTGAATGTCCTGTGGGGGTTGCTGATTCCGGCGCTGTTCCTGTTCACGGGATTCTCGGCGCGCATTCGTGACTGGGCGAAGAGCATCGGAAAGACATGGTTCCTGGTGATCGGGATCTATTTCGCCATATTCCTGATTATCAATTTCGCCCTCGATCTTCCGCTGAGTTATTACCAGGGTTATGTGCGCCAGCATGCTTACGGGCTATCGAACCAGACGTTCGGCAAATGGTTCAGAGACGAGTTCATAGGATTGGGGCTCGGGATCGTCGTCGGATTTCTGTTCCTGTGGATTCCATATCTGCTGATCAAAAAGAGTCCGCGACGGTGGTGGCTTTACGCCGGGCTCCTGGCTGTTCCCTTCCTATTTTTCTCGATCCTTATCCAACCGGTGTGGATCGATCCGCTATACAACCAATTCGGGGCGATGAAAAACAAGGAGCTCGAAGCGGAGATTCTTCATCTCGCCGAGCGAGCCGGAATTGAAGGCGGCCGCGTTTATGAGGTCGCGAAGAGCGAAGACACGAAAGCTCTGAACGCCTACGTCACCGGATTCGGCGCCACCAAGCGCATAGTTTTGTGGGACACGATCATCAGGAAAATGAACGAAGACGAATTGCTCTTTGTGATGGGGCACGAAATGGGACATTACGTCCTGGGGCACGTCTGGAAGACTATTCTCTTTCTTTCGGCGCTGATCATCGCGGGACTCTATGCGATTCACCGAACCGCCGGATGGCTGATCAATAAATACCATGAGCGCTTCGGATTCACCGAGTTGTCGGACGTGGCGTCATTGCCGCTGATCATCCTGCTTTTCAGTATATTCTTCCTGATCATCACGCCGGTCGCGCTCGCCTTCTCGCGCCACAATGAACACGAGGCTGACCGATTCGGCCTGGAGATCACACGGAACAACCGCGCGGCTGCGACGGCTTTCGTGAAGCTTCAGCAGGAGAATCTGGCCGTCCCCCGCCCGAACATCATCATCAAACTGTGGGAGGCGAGCCATCCGCCGCTCGGCGAGCGCATAGACTTCAGCAACGAATACCGCCCCTGGGAGAAAGGCGAGCCGCTGAAGTATGGAAACTTGTTCAAATGAAAATCGAACTCGAAATTGACGGGCAAATTATCGAAGGGGAATTCACTTTCTCCGGCGGCGCGGCTCAATTGAGTTTCGGGGGCGCGGCGCGCGAGGCGCAGGTCAGCGAGCCTGAGCCCGGGCTGTTCACCGTCATCATCAACGACCGTGTCTATCGCTGCGCGCTGGAAGAATCGCCTGGCGGCGCCGTCGAAGTTATCGTCAACTGCAAACGAATTCCCGTCGCCGCGCGCGATAAAAAACATCTGCGCGGACAGGCGGGCGCGGGCGCGGGCGCGAGCGGACAGGTCAAACTCGCGTCGCCGATGCCCGGCAAAATCGTCCGCGTGCTGCTCAACGCCGGAGACGAAGTGGCGGCGCGACAGGGGGTACTGGTCGTCGAAGCGATGAAAATGCAAAACGAAGTCCAATCCCCGAAGGCAGGCAAAATCGCGGAAATCAAAGTCTCCGAAGGACAGACTGTCAACGCGGGAGAGACGCTGGCTGTTATCGAATAAAATCGGGTTGGCGCCAGTTTCGGAGCCCTATAAATCTTCAGGCCGCAGTCCGGTGGACCTGGCAATGCGCGTAAGCATACGAGGTCCTATTTCTTCTTTGTCGTGGAAGGCAAACACTACATCGGCCCAACCTGGCCGTGAGAGTATGCGATGTGATCCTGCCTGACGCTTAATACTCCAGCCGATGCGCAGGAGCGCTGCAAGCACGCGCTTAGCTTTTGTCGTTGACCATTGGCTCATGCCGTGGCAAATGAGACGCTTACTAAATTAGACGCTATTTCGCCATGTTCAAGTCGCTCCGCCACTACGCGAAGGGCTAAAGCCTGCGCCTTTGCTTTGGCGTCCTCGGCTGTTTGCCCGTAAACCAACACTCCCGGCAGTTCGAGAACTTCTGCTATCCAGCGGCCATCATTTTCTTGCTCAATCTCAATGGTGAAATCCATAACTCACCTCGCTCAACATTATAGGCCATATTCTACACATATCCGATAAACCCTGCAGCAACCTTTTGCGCGCCCAAATATATGTGCTGACGCCGGGTCAGCTCATATACACTGCCTTCATGTGTTCTGATTTACTGACTTCCCAATCGAAGCACAATGCCAGTAGAGGCACGCGACTGCAATTGCCCGCCGCCGCGTCCCCAGTTGGTATACTGCCGTATGAATAACCGCCGAACCATTCCGCGACGGGAACTTCCTGGGCGTTTGCGTATGTCAAGAGGGGGATTTGAAAGAGAAGGCAGACGAAGATGCGTTTCACAGGCTCCTCCAGTATGCATATATTTTAAGCGGGGGCGCTTTGACCATAAAGACGTCGATAGCAGCCAGTTGGTTTAGGAAAATGGCTGCTGAGACATAAGATTAAGGCGGGAGTTCCTGGAAGACGTGAGGAATGGCTGAGGACGTCAAAACCGTTGAAACGCGATACGTTTGGCGAGCGAGCGTTGAATCAGACCTTCCGGGTCTGATTGTTCTGGTGTCTGTTCTAGCTGAGTTTTAAAGATCAACTCCGCATCCGGGAACCGCCCGGACGTGGAGTGGCGAAGCGTAAACGGATCATTTATGAAGGTTCGCCCCTCATATTCTTCATCTCCCTTGTCCATTCACCCTCCGTCATCACGCGCGTAATTTAGCGCAATCCCCGCCGGACGATTACTACAACGGTAACAAGCGCGATGTGATAATGGTCACATGATCGGTGTGACGCGCGATAGATAAATGATGTGGCGCGGGTTGTTTACCCGCGCGCCCATAGCGCCGCCATAAGGCGCGAGTAAACAACTCGCGCCACACCGCTATAATGCAGAGCTTTTATTTACCAGCGGAACAATTTCAGCAGCGCCTGGTCAGCGCTTGAAGGTTATGGATGGTGATGTG
>DASUFM010000659.1:0-3314 GCA_036274535.1 Blastocatellia bacterium | reverse complement strand
GGCCCCTGCGACGCTCCCTACCGGTCGCGGTACTGACCCAATCTTGCCTGGTCTGATTTAGTTTTTCGCAATCTCACTCCGGATCGCTTCTTCTGCTGGTCTGGCCCCAGCGCACTAAATTGCCGTACTCGTAGGCGCCGAAAGCCTGGACGCGAATCGAAACGAGGATTAACTTGGGAATCTCGCGGGCAGCCTCTAATCTCTGTGGAAAGGGCCTATAAGCCCTATAGGTCCTATGAGCTTTATTTATTGTACGCGCGCAAATCAGCGATGCTCTGTCCCTTGCGGCCGAAGTGGTTGACGATGTTGCGGGCCAGCAGCGAGCCTTCCGGCGCTCCGGCGATGGCTTTTTGCAGGTGGGCGCGATGAGCGGTCTTGTCCGAGCGGACGCTGGTGATGAGCGCGGCGGCGAATTCCATTTCGGGGTCATTGCCGCGCAGCGCGATCGCCTGTTTGATCATCCCATAGCCGTCGAAATCGACCGGTTTGTTACCGCTGCCGTCGACATAAGCCTGCTTCCACGATTCGGCGAAGAAGCCGGCGTCGAAAAGCTTAAGCGGATCCGGCTTCCTGTTCGATGATTGAAGCGCCGATCGTTTGCCGGCCTCAACCAGGCGCGCGAACAACTCCCGGGCGGCGTTGTCGTTTCTTTTGGCGTAGTTCACTTCGCGGTCTACGCGCGACCAGACGGCGTAGATCACCGCGCGGCGAAGCGTCTCCATTCTTGCGATCACCGGCGTTTCGGGCGTGAGCAGCGCCTGAGTGTCATCAACCAGGCGGTTGATGTCGTAATCCGGTTTAACCGAGCGCCAATCCGAGCCGCCCCATGGCAGCGATTTAGCGGCGCCGATCTCATAGTTTTTGCAGATCAACACAGGACCGGCCATTGTGGGCCGAACAAGCGTCAGTGTGAATCCCAATGCGATCAGAATTGACAGGACAGGTCGCAGAGTTCTTCGAAACATTGTCGTTCCTCCATTGTTTACAGGCAGCTACTTCGTTTGCGACGGAATCGGGCCTTTCCAGATTCGCCAAAACTCAGCGCTGCCCAGTTCCAGTTTCTCCCACCACAGATCGAGCGCGGCGCGGTCGCCGCGCATCACGGCTTCGGGCGTGACCTGCTGCGGCGGCGGGATGAGTTCGGCCAGGCGGTTGTAAACGCGCAACCGGTCGTCTCCGTCCGCGCGCTCCAGCAAATGCCACAACGTCAGCGCGTCGCGTTTGCGAGATTTCGCCAGCGCGGTTTGCAGCGCGTTCGAGCGAGCGTCGGACCCGCTCTCGGCGACGTCAAAGAGCGCCAGCGCGTTTTGAAAATCCTCCGAAGCGTCGTTGAAATATGGCGTCCCCGGTCCGAGCCGGGGACGCGTCACGCACATCGCCATCGCCGGCACGAAGGTTTCGCTCCCCTGCCATTCGAAGGCCACCCAGCCCGCGATTACGCTCAACAATCCCTGTCCGTCTTCGCCGACCTCCAGCGTGTAAGCGCACCCCAGATCGACCGCCACCGCCGACGGCGTATCCACATAAAATTGTCGAGGCGGCGCCCAGATGAACGCCTCCATCCTGCCCCGGGTGAGCGCCAGACGATGTTCATCGGCTTTCGCTTCGACCAATCGCACGCGCGAACCGGGATCGACCTGAACATAGCCGATTTCGCCGACGTCGATTTTTGCTCGCGACGAATCGTCAGTGAGCAGCCATTCGCCGACTCTCAATTTTCCGGCTTCCCCTATGGCCTTCGATCCGATCCTGGGAGCCCCCTCGATTCGCGTGACATCCCACGACGGTCGCGCCGCCGGCGGACGGAAAAATCGGAAGGCGCCGAGCGTGAGCGCCAGCATAGCCGCCCCGGCGAGCGCGATCGTTAATGGCCTTCTCCCGATCATCAGCCTTCTCTGAGGCCGTCTTCGCGCCGCCCCGGCTCCATCGATCATCCGCTCCAACTCGGCCCACAGCCTCTCCGTCGCCTCGGACGGCGCCTGCGCGCGCCCCAAATCCTCCGAAAGCCGCGTCGCCAGTCCCGCGCCGAATTTAATCTCCTCGTACTCGTCGCGACACCGGCGGCAACTCAGCAGATGTTCGGCCACGCGGCGCGACTCTTCCGGTCTCAATTCGCCGTGCAGGTAAGCTGAAAGCCGGTTGCTGACGTGATTCCAAAACATCATGACGACCTCAAATGCGCGAGTTTTTGCGCCAGCGCCTTGTGCCCGCGATTGAGCCGCGACGCCACCGTTCCCATCGAACATCCCAGCGCCGCGGCTATCTGTTCGTATGACAACTCCTCGAAATATTTCAGCACGATCGCCATCCGCAGCTTCGGCTTCAATTGCATTAGCGCCGCCATCACGGCCTCCGAGGTCTCAAGCCGTGACAGCAGTTCTTCCTGAAGAGGCTCCTGCCGCCAATTCTTCAATTCGACCTCGCCGCAATCCTCGTCGCGCTCATCTGAAAAGGCTGGCCGTCCGCCTTTAAGAAAATCGAGCGGGATCACTCTGCGTTTTTTCCGAAACTCATCCATACATTCATTCGCCACCAGCCGGTAAAGCCAGGTTTTGAAATTCGATTCATGACGGAATCCGGCGATATTCGTGAAGAGTTTCAGAAAGACCTGTTGCGTCACGTCGCGCGCCGCGCTCTCGTCGCCCGTGAAGCGCAGAGCGATCGTCCACACACGATCCTTGTGGGCGTCGAACAATGCGCGAAAAGCCTCGCGATCCCCCTGTTGGCAGGCCTCGATCAGAAGCCTCTCGCTCGCCATGTCGCTCATTACGGCGCCCCGTTTCATAAATTGCCCGCAAATCCCATTCACGATCATTGGACGGATTAACATCGCGTTTTCTTCCATGAAAAATAGGACAGATAGGACAGATATATATTATTTGTCCTCTCTGTCCTATCTCTGACCTATAAAGAAAAATATCCGGCAGAGGTTCCCCTCTGCCGGATGGCGATTTTGGAAAATGGATTATAGCGGGGCCGACTGCGAGGTAGATCAGTGATCTTTTTTCGTCTCGGCGTCGCGCCTGGCGTTGATTTCGTCGAAGCGTTTCTGCTGGTCGGCGGTCAGCGTTTCGCGTATGCGCTGACGTGTTCGGGCGCGCGATTCCTTGAAGCCGGGGCACTCGGCGAATCGGCTTGGTGGAAATTCCTTGCGGGATTCATCGAAGATCGCTTTTATCTTTACGACCTGATCATTATTCAGCTTCAGATCGCTTTTCATCCTCTCGATCATTCTGTTAGGCCCGCGCAGGTGGCCGGGGGAGTCGGTCCTGAGCGCTCCACTCCTGGCCAGATACAAACGATCCAGTGAACCG
>DASUFM010000658.1:0-12581 GCA_036274535.1 Blastocatellia bacterium | reverse complement strand
CAATGGACAAAGTCGAGGTTAACCGTTAATTGCCTGGCGAACCACTTATCCGCATGGGTCGCATGCGGTTAGTCTCAGGTTAAGTGAGCGGTTACGCAGGTTAACCGGCTATATTCGACGCTTGATATTTTTCAACCTCATCATCTGATTACGACATTGAAAAAATGGCGCTGACTTTGTCCTTTTTGTGGCGCGGCCCGCTTGCGCCAGCGCCACAAAAAGGACAAAGTCGAGCTTAGAGCGGAATCCGAATCAATATATTCCGCTGCGCAGGGGAAGGTCTCGGCCGTTTACCTCTGTCTTATTTTTCTCGGGAATTTCGAGTCCCGGATGGCGGATGGCGCCCAAACGAAACGTTTCTCAACAATAATATTCCGAAAGGAGTCTTTGGCGTGAAAGATATTTCGTTCAAAGATTGTGTTGAGTTTCAGGACTGCTTCCTTTTTGACGGAAGGTTCTCTCCCTTTGAAGGGGTGGGCGACTTTCGAGATTACTATCCGCTGGTGCTGATGGGCGAGATCGGCGGACTGCTCAATCTATCCTGCAAGTTGGCAAGATCCCCAAATTCATACAAGGAGGAAATTGAAGACGAATGCGCGGATATATTTGTATATTTGCTGCTTTTCGGAAGAATGTTGGATATTCACGAGGAGAAGCAGGTACTGAATTCGATAACTCCATACTGGAATCGACCGGTCGCGCTTTTTCAGGCCGAGGCTGAGTTTTATGACTGCTGCGCCGAAATGTTGGAAAAAAGCCTTCGCTTTCGCTATGCGGATAAAGAGCAATGCTTTAATGAAGATTATTTCAGTGACTTCTTTTTGTCGATTCTGCAAGCCAGCCGCTACATAACGGATCTTAGCTGGCAACATATCATCAATAAATTTCACGCCAAGGCTATACAAAAGTATACGGACCCGGCTCGTTTTACGCTCGACGGCTTATATAACGGAAGCTTCCGAATAAATATCAACAAACTGCTGGCATTCATTGACGATATAGGCATACGACTGCCGGAGAAAAGGATAGACTTTCTCAGGCGAATGGATGAATTGCAATCGGTATATTTCTACGAACCGGAGTCAAAGACGGACGCCATATCCGCGTAGGGCGGCAACTTTAAGTGGGCGCCTGGCGATTGACGGCGCTGTGGATCCCCTTATTGCTCACCGCGTCGAGCGAGCGAGCCATTGAAGTGTAAAGAGAGCGCCATTCGCCTGGCCGCTAGAAAACGATCATGTTTTTCCTGATGTCGGAAATGACGTCGCGGAGCCCGGCGCTCACGATTTTTCGGGCTTTGTGACTGTGCGAATCCTCCGCCAAAAGTGACTTCAAAACAGAAATCACCTTGTGAATTATCAAAGGCGTCTTTTTGGGCAAATTGTCCAGCGAATGCCACTCGACTTTACTGTGCTTCTTGGGCTCTTTCACCTCGCCTGTTCCCCAGCATGAATCTATGAAACAAAGATAAAACATGACCAGCCATTGAGCGCCACGCTGATCTCGCCCTCCGAACTGACACAGTTTTTGAATCTTATCTTTATTTACGAGCAAACCCGTCTCTTCATACAACTCTCGGTGCGCGGCGTCCAGCCAGGTCTCGTTATTGTTCCGCTTGCCTCCCGGAAACACAAACTCGCCGTCGTGCAATCCCGTGTTTTTCCGGATTTGCAAAAGAACCTTTGGCGTCTGATTCTTAGTCTTCATCAAAACCACTACGAATACACCTTCGTCTCGTACAGACATAACTGGTTACTGTCCTTCCTCATTTACAAGCTTCGGGTTTGGATGAGGAAGAGTCTCATCAGCCTGGGGGTAAAATGGTGACGCCAACGTCGAATGGCGCTCATCAGCATGTTTCATCTTTTGATGCGGGGATTGGCGGGGGCAGTCTTAAGATTATATAGGCGCAGACAGCGCATATTTTGCTTGTAAAGCAAAAGGGAAAATAATTATACGCCGCCTGATATATATGTAAAGCGATATAATTTTTCAATTATCATAAAACACGTTGAGGACAGTCCGCAGGGAATGCAAATCTCTCCAGGTATATCTATCTGATCTCCAGTTTTTTCAGCAATTCATAAAAGCGTGATCTGCCGAGTCCCGACATTTCGATCGCCGCCTCTTTATTTCCATTGGCTTGATCCAGCACTGCGGTTAAATAAGCCATTTGCATATTGCGAATCGCGTCATGAAACTTATCAGAGGCGGGGTCAAAAGATGCGGAATTGCGCGCGCCAAGCGCTTTTTGCCGGCTGATAATGTTAATTTCATTTTGCAATAAAGCGACGCTGATATAGTCATCCCGCCCTTTATAGACGGCGGCTTTACGAACCACTTTGAGCAACTGCCGCACATTTTCCGGCCATTCCGAATGGAAAAGACAATCCACGCCTTCCGGCCGGATCCTGGCGACCCGGTCAGGGTATTCCTTGTTAAATCTGTCGAGAAAATGATGAACCAGTATTGGGATGTCCGCGCGGCGATCGCGCAGCGGCGGGGCCTCAAGCTTGAAGTCGTAAATTCGCGCGTATAAGTCCCGCCGGAATTTTCCATGTTCCACCATCTGTTCAAGATTGCGGTGTGTGGCGAGCACGAGTCGCGCGTTGAATTTTTGTATCTTGTTCAATCCGACCGGGCGGAATTCCCGGTCCTCCAACACCTGCAGCAGCATGGCCTGGGCATGAATGTCCATCTCACCGATTTCATCAAGAAACAGCGTGCCTTTGCCAGCCTCGGCCATCAGTCCGGCTTTTTCCTGATGCGCGCCGGTGAAAGCGCCTTTGGCGTGGCCGAACAATTCGGAGCGCAATAATTCCGGCGAAAACTCCGCGCAGTTCAGTTTCAGAAATGGCTCGGGCCGCTTGCTGCGGCGATGAATTTCCCTCGCAATCAATTCCTTCCCGGTTCCGGTCTCACCCAGAATCAGAATCGAATCGTTGAGCCCAGCCAGTATTTCAATTTCAGAATATAGCCCGCGCATCACTTTCGTCGCCCCGTGGAGCGAGCCGAAAGAAGTCAAATTGCCGTTCTCCTGCAGAATCAATTCGGCGGTGATCCGCTCGCTGACATGTTCGACCGAACTTGTGCGGGGAACGACAATGGTATCGGCCCCGGATTCAATCAGGGCGCGTCGCTCTACCTCAGCAAGCGAAGGCGCGCAGACCAGCAGATGTGCCTTGTCGCCGAGAAGCGAACGCGCCTCACTGGTCCGCTCGCCGATGCCGACAATGCCCGGAGTCTGGGCGATCAACACCGCCTTGTCCAAATCTTGAGGAAGCGTAAGTTCGCGGAGCGAGCGCTCAAACTGATAATGAGCGGTCTTGAACCCTTCCCAGAGCAACGCCCTGGCTACCTGATCCGTCGGAAATTGATTCTGAGCGAAGAGGACAATCATCTCAATCTCGCAAATTCAAGGCGGCTATTACTTCCCTTCTGATTTTTTCACCGGCGGCTTCTACTCCATGTGCGTATTCAGTTCGAGCCGGGAAGCGCTCGGAAATCGCACCCGAAATCTGTGCCCTCTGTTTCCCATGGCGTCGCCATCGTCGGAAATATCTTCCAGCGCGCCATTGTATCGCTCTTCGATCAGGACTCTGGCCAGGAATAAGGACAGATAGGACTTCCTGGCGTCATCCGGACCGTCATTTTCAGCGAATGGGTAGAACAGGCGATCTCGCAATACTTTGCTCAACCGTTCGCTACGATCCTCGAAAATCGCTTCACCCCCCTTATCATAGTAACTGAGTTGGACCGAGATACACGGTTCGATTCCATCCGGGGTGTCAATGAATCTTCGCGCCATCCATTGCAGAATGCTTGAGACGATAATGGATAAATCTTCCTGCGTCGCGTGGACTTTGCAATCGCCGTTTATATTCAGCGTCTCGCCGGCGCCCCCATTATTTATGTCCGCCCATACGGAATGTATAAAGTCGCTCATCAGCGCCTCAGGCATTTGTCGCCGGCCTTGCTCGTCAGCGGCGCCGGCTCGGGAAAGTGATAGAAGCATATTTCCCGTAGCCTGCAGGTCCGCAGCCTTTTCCCGCGCGTAATGAGGGTGTCGGGCCATTTGCTGCAGACCCAGGCTCAAATCTCGCCCGACGGACAAACAGACTTCCCCGGTGATTCTCATCATCTCTCTACGCTCGGTTTCATATTTGGCCCGGGAAGAGGCAAAACTGGTAAGAACGGCCAAAAATAATTCGATGACATGAGTTTCCAGGTGTTCGTCCAGCGCCAACGCCATCTCAAACGGCGGCTCAGGCCGCGGCTTGCGATCCAGGCCGTCATTGAGCAGGCCGATCGACAATCGAATGTCTTCCTTGACCAACCACCGGATAAATACCGCGCCATCGAGCCTGCGCATGACTTCTTTCTCGTCGGCGCCAAGAGATCCAGGCGCCTGACTGGCGTCTAAAACAAAGGGGGCCTGAGGCCGTATATCGCTGAAAATCATCGTCTGAATTACTTTATAAACATCGAGGCTCTCAGGAAAGCCGGCCTCGCCGGTGTAACAGGACGTGCGATCGCGGTTGCTCAGGAGAAATATGAAAGGAGTTCCCAGCCGGCTGGCGAGTTCAGGTTCGAGTTCATACCGGCAAAATTTCTCGATGGCTTCCGATTGGTCGCGGGTCGATTCGACGCTCCTCTGTATTCGCTGCGAAATTTTGGGATTTTTGACGCTTAGAGCCCTTCTGATCGACAGCGCGCGAACATGACGAATGATGTCAGCCTGTCTGTATTCCGTTTTTTCAAGATATGTGGCCACGCCGAGTTTCAGCGCCAGTTTGTAGTAATCCACTTCCGAATAAGCCGAGTGAATCAGGAATTCAGGCGGATAAGGCGTATATGGATTGAAATATTCCATCGCCACATCCGCGCCTGTCAACTGCGGCCATTCCGGGTCTTCGAGTCGCATATCGAGAACGACCACGTCGACTTCTTCCCGATACTCTTCGAACAGGCTCCTCGCCGTGGCCACATCGCCCGCGACTTCCACTTTGAAGCCTCGAAGCTCCAGTGGCAATTTCAGAGCTTTGCGCTGAGCCTCGCTGTCTTCGATATATATGATCAACCCTGGGTTCATGCCTGCTCCTGTTTCACACGGGGAAAACGGATGGTAAATTTGGTTTCGGTCGAATCCGAGCTTGTCAGTTCGATATGCCCACGATGTTCTATCAATGATCTGTAAGCCAGATACAGCCCCCAGCCATGAACATTCTGGCCTCGCTTCGTGCTTATGCCGATTTTATGAAAGATCTGATCCTTAACGATCGGGTCCACGGGTGGTCCGTTGTTTATGACATAGCAATGAACCATGTCCCCGACGTTTTCCGCATCGATTCGAATTTTTCCGCCGCGCCTGCCGATCGCATCTTTGGCGTTGGAAAGCAGGTTGGTTATGGCCAGGTAGGCTATATTGAAAGGAACATCGAGTTTAATGTCTTCCGGGACACTCACATTCAGCGATATCTGATTGCTTTTCAGACTGAAATCCAGAAGATCCCTTGACTCCTTGATTACCTTGAGCAGCGAGCAGGAACGGTTCGTGTCCATTTTATTGACGTTCATAAATGTGAATGCGAAATCCTGCAGTTTAGTCGCGGATTCATTGCTTAAATTGATGAGATCCATAATCCCGTCGGCGTTCAGGGCCCCCGCCTCGGCCGCTTCTTTAAGCGATGAAAGCGGGTTTGCAATATCCCGAACCATATTCGCGATTTGATGGAAGACGGTGTGACTGGTCACGACATAAGTCGCCAGGTTGCGGGTTTCGGCCGCTTCATTTTGCATCTGCTGCATTTTCAACCTGAGCAAGGCCGAATCCGCCAGTTCAGCAATGCGAGCGATAAACGTAGCCCACGGAGACAACGTGGAAAGTTCCGCGCCGAACTCTTCACGCCCCACTCCAAACCAGATTCGCGCCCCGGTGTTCGGCAGGTAGACGGAAATGACCGTATGTTTGCCGGCCTCCGGGTCGTCAAGCAAAATCAAGCGTGTATACTCAGACGCCGTTTCTATAACCCTGGCGGAGTCGACAATTTGAATTACGCGCTCGCTGTCGGGATCAATGTCGATCTTTTTCAGGCAATCCTGAACGATTTTTTTGCATTCCGGTTTTCCGTACACTCCATCATTTCCGGCGTCTATCGCGGCTGCCCATGACAACCTCGCTTCTTCCGCAATACTTTCTATCTCGCTGAACCATTGGGCGGAAGTCGTCAGGTCCTTATCGCTCAAGGCGACTCCGAGCCTCTTGATCAATGAGTTAAGCCCGTCCCGCATCGCGTTCAACACTGCATCAGTAACCAGAGTCGCAATCGCGCGGCGTGTCGAATAACTGGAACCGCGAGTCATGATGCCGCCTCTGTCTTTATTAACCAGGACGTACACTCTGCCGATCAGAAGACCTTCCCTCTTCTTATCGGGGCCGTCTTCCTTTTTTTCCTCTTCTCCTTCGACAACGTCCAGCAGTTCGACTTCAACGATCTCCAGGGGCGAATTGGGATTCTTGATCGCCGCGGGAAGGCCTTTTCGAAGGTCTTCCTGAATCTGATTCACTTCCTCGCTCTTCCCCGCGGTTACAATATAACGTTTGAATCCGACGTTCAGGTCAATAATGACCGACTCTGGAGAGGCTATGTCCAGCAACATTCCGATAATACCTTTTATGGCTTTAGTGTTACTCATCACTCCCTGGCCGACACGCCACCGGATCAATTCGGCGCCCAACCTGTCATTGGCTGATACCTCTCGCTCCCATTGGCCGACCAGGGCCGCCATTGGAGCGAACTCCCTGATTTTCAACACATCCTGATTACTAAAGCCTTGCCTGTTTTGCCACTTGAAACATAGGCCGCCTGTAATCACGCCTTGATAGATGATTGGAAGGGCTACCAACGACACTGCGTTTTCGTCCGCCGCAAGCTGCCTCGCCTGCTCATCGTTGATATACTCGTACCCGGCGCTCCAAATGACCTCTGATCCGCTATTCAACAGATTTTCAATCATCGGATCATTTAAAGAAGAAAGCTGCCTGACCTGCGGCGCGCCGATTTGAGAATCCTTTTTCCAATCTATGACCAGTAACTTTCTGTCCTCATCGCCTGGGATACGTATAACCAGTTTAAACTCATCCGCTCCGACATCATGGCCGATTCCGAGAAGGCCTTCGCTTGTTAAAAATCGTTGGGGTGGACCGGTCACAACGGACAATGGCTGATAAAATTCCGATTTATATACCGGGTCTTTTGTCATACAGTTTTCCTCGTCTTTTAGATCTCCTTTCGATTGGCGAGATCCTGATAAATTTTTCCGGCCGGAGACGAATCCATTTTAGATCAAAACCTTGCTGTGTCTCGAAGCGCGAACTCCGGACGGTTCGGGTGAATGTGGCGCTTTCCTACAGCCTTGCGCCGGAATTGAGATATGTCGTATCGCATTTTATATGCCATTACCTATATCTTTATTTTGGATGGTTTAGGAAGGATATGAATGGAGAAACTGTTTGGTTTAGCGGAAATATGAGTCCGTTATCCCGGATTTTAAGCCTTTTCGACTTGCACATTCAGGCAGAAGAAACCACGGGTTTCACTGACGCGACGGATTGTTACAGATAATCCGCATTGATCCGCCGCGTCTGTGAAATCCGTGGTGAAGATGTCAAATCGTAATCACGCCGGCAAACAGCGGCAAAACGGAGTGCCTGATTTGGGCCGCCATTTCTTCTTCAGTAGGACGCCGCAGTTGTTCGATCAGGTCGGTTTCCGCCGAGGCCATGAGTTGCAGCAGGTCTTCGGCAGTCTCCGGCGATTTGCGACTTGCCGAACGGAACAGGCCTTGAAGAAAAATCTTCTTCTGTTCGTCTTTCAGTTCCGCCGGCGCTCCGTCTTGAATCACAAAACAGCGCAGGGCGACTCCCTGCTCAATCCAGCCGCCGGTCCTGTCGGCCCGAAGCGTCTGTCGAAGGAAAACCAGAGCGCAAAGCGGCAAGCTGAATCCGGGCAGTTTCTTTACCACGCTCGGCCATCTGAGATATGCGGCGCCGCAGGGCTGTTCGGGGAAGGCGTGTTTTCGGATGATTTCAGCCACGGGCTTCAGGTTCAAACCCAGTTTCGCCGTGACCGTCTTGTCTGGCCCGAAGACCAGCGATTCTCCATAATCGCCGCAGACGTAGCGATTTCCGTCGCCGAGTCGTAAAACCGTAGCGTCTTCGTCAATGCGATTGACCGTCTTTCCTTTTCTGCGAAAACGCTGTCGCTTATAACCGTCTTCACGCTCGGCGCCGCCCAGTTCTTCCAGAAAGAAAGCCACGTCATTCCAGGTCAACAGGCCTGGGTTCTGGCGCTCCAGCGCTCTTTGCTCACTGCCGAAGCGCTCGTGAAAGACCTTCCAGTCCTGAAAACCTTGTCGGATCATTTCGGAAAGCTGTTCTTCGTCCTGAGGGTCAAACGGCGTCGCCGGGGCGTTCAGCAGCAGGTTCTGCAGAGCGTCCTGCGGCAACAGACACATAACTCGTGAGAAGACTGATTCGAACTTATTTTTCTCGACCATCGTGGCCGTAATCAATCTGAGTTTGTCACGGGCGATCCGGTAGGCGTCCGCTTCCCGGCTGTCCTGGACCACGACTGTGTCTACGATGATTGTTTCGCGCGAACCGAAGCGATGGACGCGGCCCACGCGCTGTTCCATGTCCATGGGGTTCCAGGGCACGTCGAGATGAATCAGGCGTCGCGCTACCTGCATATTGAACCCTTCGCCGCCCGCGCGCGAAGAGATCAGATACTGAGGTCCGTTCGGGTCCCAAAAAGAACTCACTTCACGTTTTCTTTCGGCGTCGCTTTGACCGCCGACGATCAGCGCCGGTTTCCTGCCGGTTGTCCGTTCGAGGAATCCGGCCAGTGAGGTGACGGTTTCTATAGGTTGAGCGAAAAGAACGATTTTTTCATCGCCGGCCGGTTTGAGAAGCTTTTCCGTAATTATTTCCCACTTCTCCGCCCCCGCCTTCTCGGCCAGACGAACGCCTTCGAGCAGCAGTTGTTCCAGCCCCTTGCGCGCTACGCGGTCGGCGAGATCGTAAATATCTTCCAGGTCTTCGATGTCGTCGTCTGTCTTCTGCCTCTCCACCTCCTTCACGATTCGGCGGAAAAGACTATCGACCGGCTCGTCGGCGGGACCTAGCCTGTAAGGACGCAGAGCTTTCACGGCGGATTTCAGTGAATCGTTGCTCAAATCCCAGCCGGAGCGCACGGCCTGCCTGACAAGATAGCCCAGCCCGGCGAGCGGGCTTGAAGCCGCCCACTGCAGCGCCTGGGCGCAGCGCCACCCCGCGGCGCGCCGTTTCGCATCGCCGTTGCGGCGCTCTTCAGGAGGCCGGTAAAAATCATGTATCTGCTGTATCCAATCCCTGTGTCCTGCTCCCAGATCTATGACCAGCGGTTCGTTCACCTGCCTGGGCGGGAAAACCGGATTGCCGTCCCAATCATGTATGTCGTCCTTCGTCCGGTAGATTACTCGCCCGGCTATTTCCAGATCCGATTCCTTCGGGGCGCGTAGAAATCGCAACAGGTTCTCGAAGCGCATTCCGTGCCCCTGGTGTGGAGTCCCGCTCATCAGAATCAGCCGCGCATCTTTAGGCTGGCGGGCGATCAGTTCGCGGACCAGGCGATAAGCCTCGCTCATATCGCCGCCATTGTCCGACCATGCCGACAGATGATGGCATTCGTCCACGACAAGCACGTCCCATGGCGGCGCCGACAGCAATTTGCCAAAGTGGTTCTCGTGAACCGCGCGATTGATCGAAGCGATTATTTTGGGATCGGTGAGCTGAGCGTCACTGCCCTGCGCCGACCATTGACGGAAAGGAAGTCGCATGCGGTCGAACTCGCGCCTCACGTTGCTGACCAGCCGCGCCGGCGCCAGATAGAGCACGCGCAGCCCCGGGCGTTGCGCCAGCAGTTCCTTCAATATCAGGCCCGCTTCCACGGTTTTGCCCAGGCCGACTTCGTCGGCGATCAGCACGCGCTTCAAACCTTCAGCCTGCAGAATGTGCCTAACCAGACTGACCTGATGAGACAACGTGTCGACTTCGCGCGCGTCCATACGCCGCTGCGGGTCTTCACAAATCAGGTAATGGGCATGCAATCGGGCCAGGCTGCGGCGCGATTGCGCCTGCCAGTTGTCATTTTCCGGCGACGCCTGCAGTAACAGCGCCGGCGTCGGCAGCGGATCAACGCGCCGCGCATCGACTCCTTCTTCGACCACAACATCCAGGCTCTCCTGATCGCTCCAGAAACGCCTCGGCGGATGAACGAGGTCGATCGTCTTCAATCCCCATTCCTCGCGCTCGCGAAGAACTGAGCATGGATATGCGTTTCCCGGCTTCGTATAAATATGATTCGTCGACATATTGGAAAGTTATCTGGAGATTGCGCATTAATCGGCGGAGCCTTTGGAGTGCGGTAGTTCGGCGCCGCTTTGGTAGTCATCTTCGATCTTTCGGAAATGAACGGAGAGAGTCCGCTCGGGTCCTGCATCTCCAAAAGCTGTAGAACCCGAGAGGACTACCAAAGCGGCCCCAAGCATCCGCACTCCAAAGGCTGCCGCCATTTCGAAATATTCTACATCCAATTGCTTCGCGTCTTCACGCTCCCGGCATGCTTTGCTCCACCACGCGCAGTTCTTCCAGCACGCGCTTCTTCATCTGGGCGTCGCTGCGCTTCAGGTGCTCTTGTTGCGAGCTGACGATGGCTTCGGCCAGGGACTCGAGCGGATTCTGATGATGGTTGAAGGCGTTGAGAATCTCTTTCTCGACGCCTTTGAAGAGCTTCAGCAAAATTCGTCTGGCCGGTTCTTCCGCCGCTTCGGTCACTTTATCGGGCAGGCTCTCGTATAACTCCAGGATGCGATTACGGACCCCGGGACCGACGTCCATATTCTGGCGTACGAATTCTTCGCAAGCCTTCTTTATCGGCCCTTCGATCGCGTCTATCAGTCTGGCCTTGGCCTCTTCCCGCATCTCCTTGACCATGCCCTGACCGACATTTTCCAGTTTTTTAGCGTCGGCGCGGATGGCCTCCCGTTGCGCCTCGACGACTTTCGGCTGGACGCGCGCGCCCTGATCGAGCGCCCATGCGCTGACCTGTTCGACGATGGCGACGCAATCCTGCGCGTATTCCCTGGTCTCTCTGCGGATGTCTTTGAGAATATCTTTCCCCCAGACCTCAGCCACGGGCTCTTCGAAACGCAGCGCGAATTCGGTCGGCAAGTTGATGGCCGAAGCGCCGGAGTAACGACCGCCCCGTCGGACCGATGCGCGCAGCGTGGCCCAGTGGCTGGTCCCCAAATTTTTGAGATACCTGTAGATCTCTCTGCTGGCCTTGTGCCTGGCCGCCACCACCAGGTCTTCTATGCGCTGTGGCGCTCCCTTTTTCAGGAAAGTCCGATACGCCCCCTGACGCACGCCAAGCTCTATGCGCAGGGGCTGCATAAAAACCTCCAGATCCTCGCGCAGGCGCGCGGCCTCTTCCTCGGCGCGGGTCTCGGCTTCCCATTGCGCTTCGATCAATCGAAGCGTCGTGTTCAGCCGTTCGTGAAACAGCGTGCTTTGCTCTTCCAATTTCCGGCCGGTTCTGTCGCGCCGGTCTCTCGCCAGCGCGCCAAGACTCCTCGCGAGGCCGGGCACTCCGGTCTGCTCCAGGTCCCGCAGGAACGGCCGGTCGTCTTCATCGTCGGCGATGAGCTTGGCGTATTCTGGCGCTGACAGCGGATGCACTTCCAGTTTGTCGAGCAGGTTTCGAACCACTTGTCTGCGCGCGTCCGTGGCGGCGCCGGTATCGTTCAGCCAGGTCTCTTCCAGGTATCTACGCACGTCGCCCCGCAATCGCGTTTTAGCTTCCTCCGTCGCTTCGAGGAAATATTCATATTTCTTCCTGCTCTTATCCTGCCTGTAACGCTCTCCGGCGACGTCGTCCATGCGAGTCACGACCACCATAAGAATCGGGTCGTCCACCGGCTCGTCGGACGAATAGAGCAACGAGTTCAGGAATTCGCTTTGCTTCAACGCCTGGGCCAGCGACTCCGGCAATCCGCGATGATCCACTACCAGGACCAGCGCGCGCGTTTTCTCACGAATCCATCGCCGCGTGACATCTTTGTGAACGTCGCGCACAATCCCGACGCCGGGAAGGTCTACGAGCGTCACGCCGTCCCTGAGCGGCTCCGCCGGCAAACCCAGCGTCAGGCTTTTAATCATCGGGGCCAGAAAGCCGGTGGCGTGATCGCGCAGGATTCGTTGAAACTCTTCTCTGGTAGCCGATCCGTTCAGCGCGAATCTATCGTCAGACTTCGCCAGCGCCAAAGCTCGTTTGATTTGTCGAATGCGATCCTCGTCGATTGGATCGGCGCTGGTTCCCCAAACCCTCTGGGTGTCAGCCGCTTCGCGCAGGCAATCGAGCAGGTATCGTAGTTCTCGCGGCTGGTCCTGACTGCCGGTGATCAGGAGTTGAGCCCGCCTGCGCAATTCTTCGCGGCGCTCGCGCCGCCGCTGCTCATGCTCCGTCAACGATTCGCCTTCA
>DASUFM010000657.1:0-16189 GCA_036274535.1 Blastocatellia bacterium | reverse complement strand
GGGCATTGTGCCATAGTGATGAAGAAGCGTCAAAAGACGTGTAGCTTGACGCTCCCCATACTGTCAACTAGAATTTTTTGTCGCGACATGCGCAACATTCATCGTCACTATCCCGTATGGATCTGTCGTGTATGGGTCTATGAGCATGGGTAAATATCAGCGCGCCGCAAATCCCGGAAATGACGGATGGCGCCAATCTTGAGGTCGAAAACTAACATGAACGCCATTGAAAAAGCCCTTACCAAAGTCTTCGGCTCGGCTAATGAGCGCCTGCTAAAAAAAATGTGGCCGGTTGTCGCCCGGATCAACGCGTTGGAATCGGAGATCAAGCGCCTCTCCGACGAGGAGTTGCGGGCAAAGACTGAAGGGTTCAAAGCGCGTCTGGCCCACCGGTTCGAAGGCGCGGACGAGCTTTCGCCGGAAGCGCGCAAACATCTGGAGCAGGAGGCGCTCGACGAGATTCTGCCGGAAGCCTTCGCCTGCGTGCGCGAAGCCTCCGTGCGAACCACAGGCATGCGTCATTTCGACGTGCAGTTGATCGGCGGAATGATCCTGCACCGCGGAATGATCGCCGAGATGCGCACGGGCGAAGGCAAAACGCTGGTGGCCACCCTCCCGGTCTACCTGAACGCGCTGGCGGGCCGCGGCGTTCACGTCGTCACGGTCAACGATTACCTGGCCAGGCGCGACGCCGAATGGATGGGTAAAATCTATAAGTTCCTGGGAATGACCGTCGGCGTCATCCAGAACGATCTGGATGATTTCGAGCGCCAGGAAGCCTACAAGTGCGACATCACCTACGGGACGAACAACGAATTCGGCTTCGATTACCTGCGTGACAACATGAAGTTCGAACTGGCGACCTGCGTGCAGCGCGGCCATTATTTCGCCATCGTCGACGAGGTCGATTCGATCCTGATCGACGAGGCGCGGACGCCGCTGATCATTTCGGGCGCGTCGGACGATTCGACCAGCAAGTATTACGAAGCCGACGCCGTGATCCCGAACCTGACGCGAGACGCCGACTATCAGGTAGACGAAAAGCAGCACCGCGCGACGCTGACCGAATCGGGCATCGAAAAGGCGGAGCGGATACTCGGCCAGGGCAATCTCTTCGACCCGTCGAACATGGAGGTTCTGCACTGTCTGAACCAGGCGCTGATCGCGCACACGCTCTATCAGCGCGATAAGAATTACATCGTGCTGGACGGCGAGGTTAAGATCGTCGACGAATTCACCGGGCGCGTCATGGAAGGCCGCAGGTGGTCCGACGGCTTGCACCAGGCGGTCGAGGCCAAAGAGGGCGTGAAGATCGAACGCGAAACCCAGACGCTGGCCACGATCACGCTGCAGAATTACTTCCGAATGTATGAGAAGCTGGCCGGGATGACCGGAACCGCCGAGACCGAGTCGGTCGAATTCGCGAAGATCTACAATCTCGAAGTCCACAGCGTCCCGACCCATCGCCCGATGGTCCGCGTCGATTATCCCGACGTGATCTACCGCACGCTGAACGAGAAGTGGGACGCGGTTGCCGAAGAGATCAAGCAGCTTCATGAGAAAGGCCAGCCGGTCTTGATCGGCACCATCACGGTGGAAAACTCCGAAAAGGTCTCGGACCGGCTCAGGAAACTCGGGGTCAAACACAATGTGCTGAACGCCAAGCCGGAAAACGCGGGCCGCGAGGCCGAGATCGTCGCCCAGGCCGGGCGCAAAGGCGCGGTCACGATCGCGACCAACATGGCGGGACGCGGGACCGATATCCTGCTCGGCGGCAACGCCGAATTCCTCGGACGCGAGCTTCTCAAAAAGCAGGAGATCAACCCTGACGACGCCACGTCCGAACAGATCGACGCGGCGATTGAAAAGGTCAAACCGCAGATCGAAGCCGAACACGACGAGGTGGTCAGCCTGGGAGGATTGCATATCCTCGGCACCGAACGGCACGAGTCGCGCCGCATCGACAACCAGTTGCGCGGGCGCTCCGGACGCCAGGGCGACCCCGGCTCCTCGCGGTTCTATCTCTCGCTCGAAGACGACCTGATGCGCATCTTCGCCGGAGACCGCGTCAAGGCGATTATGCAGCGGCTCGGAATGGAAGAAGGCGTCTCCATCGAGTCGAAGATGGTCACTAAACGAATCGAGGCCGCGCAGAAGAACGTCGAGTCGCAGAATTTCTCCAGTCGCAAATACCTGCTCGAATATGACGACGTGATGAACAAACAGCGCGCCACGATCTACACGCTGCGCCGTCAATTGCTCGAACAGACCGACCAGCGCGGCGAAATCCAGTCCATCGCCCAGGCCATCCTCGATGAGCTGATCGACCAGCACATGAATCTCGAACAACAGCCCGAAGACTGGGATCTTGACGGATTCAAAGTCCAGGTCGCATTCCAGTTCGGCCTCGATCTGGATGACGCCGGCGTCGATCTCGAGAACCTGGAGCGCGACCAGATCCGCTCCGCCATCCAGCAGAAACTCGAACAGATGTACGCCGAGAAGGAAACCGTCATCGGCGCCGAAGCGATGCGTTATTACGAACGCATCATCATGCTCAACATCGTCGATTCACAGTGGAAAGACCATCTGCAGGCGATCGACCACCTGAAAGAGTGGATCAACCAGATGGGCTACGCGCAGAAAGACCCGCTGGTCGAATACAAGAAACAGTCGTTCGATCTCTTTGAAGCCATGCTCGACCGCATCGATATCGAGACCGTTCGTTCGCTCTATCACCTGCAGGTCGCCGTCGAGGAGGCGCCGGAGCAACGATTGCAACGCCGCCCACGCCGCGGTCACGTGACATTCACTAAAGCTAACGCTTCGGCCACGGCGGCGGGCGAGGATTCAGGAAAACCGCGCACCATCGTCAGCGACCAGCCGAAAATCGGGCGCAACGATCCTTGTCCCTGCGGCTCGGGCAAGAAGTATAAGAAATGCCACGGCGCGGAAGGCTGAATATAAGACTTATAGGGCTTATAGGGCTTATAGGGCCTATAGGGCCTATAAGCCCTATTTTCTCAAAGGAGGACACCTTGGGTATTTCTGAGATTATCTGGTTAGCTGTCGTTGGCCTGGTCGTCGGACTCATCGCCAGGCTTCTGATGCCCGGCAGAGATCCGATGGGTTTGATCATGACGTCGATCCTGGGCATCGCCGGTTCATTCGTGGGAACATTCATCGGCCGCACGTTCCTCGGAAAAGGCTCTTACTATCAAGCCAGATGGCTGATGTCCATCGTGGGCTCGCTGGTCCTGCTCTTCTTTTACCGGATGCTCTTCGCCAGGCGCGACTGAGCCCGAGGTTGACTCCCAGTTGCCCCCCTGTTGACCCCCTGTTGACCATGGCTCATCCCTGGTGTATTTTGAGATTCGCTCGCACCCGTAGCTCAGCTGGATAGAGCGTCAGCCTCCGGAGCTGAAGGTCCCGCGTTCGAATCGCGGCGGGTGTATCACTAGACAAACCAAAAGAAAAAGGGATGCGCGCTTCGCATCCCTTTTTCTTTTTCCGCCTTCATCGCGCCCATCTATTTTCCACTGCAAAATCTTCCAGATGCGCGGAAATTGACATCCACTCCAACTAAACGCTTGCGCGTTATAGATGGAGATTCCAGGTCTGCCGCCTGGTAGGTTCCAGGTTCATCACAGGCGAATCCTCGCCTGCTCCCCTAAGGGCCTGCCCGGCCCTGATGGTGGTAGGTTAAGACCACCGGCTTGTTTCTGTATATTACCGAGATATTACCACAATCAGAGAGGCTGGAATTGAAAATCTGCGCGATTCATCTCCACTCAAGCCTCGCGGCTATGAGTGGAGTATTCTCGCGCGGAAAATAAAATAGGGGTGGTCTGCCACCCCTATTACATATGACTCGACATTGAATGATGCGTCTCAGTCAGACGCATGAAAGAGCCGTTACTTCTTCTTCGCGGCCTTCTTAGCTGGAGCCTTCTTCGCGGCCTTCTTGGCCGGCGCCTTCTTAGCAGCTTTCTTGGCTGGCATAGTGTCTCTCCTTTCTCTCGTTAATAGCCTGACCACAAGATGAAGTGTTGAATTATCCCTTGTGGTCTAGAGCAATAAACATACTAGATATAGCTTATAAACTTCTTCTCCGTATGTGTCAAGAAAATTTTTCTTCATGATGATGAGCCGGCATCGATCATGCGTTCGATCTATCGACGGCGAGGCGTAGAGGGCGTCAACGACGATGACTGATTGCCAGCCTCGGCGCCGCTGTATGATAATTACGACGCGCGCCGCGGCCCTGTGTTTATTGGCTGCGCTGCGTTCGACCACACAATCGTCTTCAAATTCAGGAACAACAGAGGAGAACACATGCGATCCCGAACCATCGGTCGCGCGCTGGCTCTGACCATCGCGATGATATTGGCGTCCGACGCGACTTTCATTTCGATCAAGGCGACTGCGACACAAAACAACGACGAAGCGGCCTGGGAAGAGAAGCTTCGCGCCGTCCTTAACAAGGAAGGGCAGGCGGAGAAGATCAAAGAGAACATGCGTATTCTTTCAGCGGAGCCGCATCACATCGGCTCCGCCGCCGGCAAGCGCAACGCCGAATGGATACGCGATCAGATGAAATCGTGGGGGCTGGAGGCCACGATCGAGGAATTCGACGTCCTGTTCCCGACGCCGAAAGAGCGGGCGCTCGAATTGACCGCGCCGGAAAAATATCAGGCGAAGTTGAAAGAGCCGGCCATTCCCGAGGACCCGGATTCGGGCGACGCGAATCAACTGCCGACATACAACGCCTATTCAGGCGATGGCGACGTGACGGCGCCGCTTGTCTATGTCAATTTCGGCGTGCCGGCCGATTACGAGCAGTTGGCGAAGATGGGTATAGACGTGAATGGCAAGATCGTCATCGCTCGTTACGGCGCGAGCTGGCGCGGGATCAAGCCGAAAGTGGCTTACGAACACGGCGCGGTCGGCTGCATCATCTACTCCGATCCGAAAGAGGATGGTTATTACCAGGGAGACGTTTATCCCAAAGGACCGTACCGGAACGAGACGGGCGTGCAACGCGGCAGCGTGATGGATATGCCGATCTATCCCGGCGACCCGTTGACTCCGGGATGGGGCGCGACGAAAAACGCCCGCCGGCTATCGCGCGATGAAGCGAAGACGCTGATGAAGATTCCCGTGCTGCCGATCTCGTATGGCGACGCGCTGCCGCTGCTTAAATCCCTGGGCGGACAGGTTGTCCCTGAAAGCTGGCGCGGCGCGCTGCCGATCACATATCACCCTGGCCCCGGCCCGGCGACTGTTCATTTGAAAGTCGTCTCCGACTGGAACATCAGCACGCTTTACAACGTCATCGCGCGCATCCCTGGCCGGGAATATCCGGACGAATGGGTCATTCGCGGCAACCATCACGACGGATGGGTCAACGGCGCCAGCGATCCGGTCAGCGGGATGGCGGCCGTGATGGAAGAGGCGCGCGCATTCGGCGAACTGCTCAAACAGGGTTGGCGGCCCCGGCGCACGATCGTCTATTGCGCCTGGGACGGCGAAGAGCCTGGATTGTTGGGCTCGACCGAATGGGTGGAACAGCATGCCGATGAATTGAAGCGAAAGGCCGTCGCCTACATCAATACGGACAGCACAGGCAAAGGATGGTTCAACGCGTCCGGATCGCATACGCTCGAAAGGTTCGTCAACGACTTCGCGCGCTCCGTCAGCGATCCTAAAGGCAAAGGCTCGATTCTCGACGCGGCGCGCGCGCGCAGGAGTCAACGGTCGAGAGAAGATGGCGAGAGACGCGACATGCGAATCGGGGCGCTCGGTTCGGGGTCTGATTACACGGCATTCATCGATCACCTCGGCATCGCATCGCTCAACATCGGATTCGGAGGCGAAGGCGGCGGCGGAATCTACCATTCGATCTACGACTCATTCGCCTGGTACACGCGTTTTTCGGACACTACGTTTGAATACAGCAAAACGCTGGCGCAGGCGGGCGGGCTGGCGATGATGCGCCTCGCCGACGCGCGCATCCTGCCATTTGAATTCACGAACTTCGCTGAAACGGTCAACGGCTACGTCGAGGAAATCGCGAAGCTGCCGAAACAGGATGTCAACGTGGAGCCGCTGCGTAAATCCGGCGCCCGGCTCAAACAGGCGGCCGACGAATACGACCGCGCGCTTCGCTCAGGCGCCGCCCCGGCGGACGCGAAAGAGTTGAACGCCCTGCTGTATCAATCCGAACGGAAGCTTCTGTCGGAAGCGGGATTGCCCCGCCGCGACTGGTTCAAGCATCAGATCTACGCTCCGGGTTTTTACACGGGCTACGGAGTGAAGACGCTGCCCGGCGCGCGCGAGGCGATCGAACAGAAGAACTGGGCCGAAGCCAATGAACAGATCAAAGTCATCAGCCAGACTCTCGACGGCATGTCGTCACAGATAGAGGCCGCGGCGCGCAAACTGAAAGGCCGATAAAAATCACGAATAATTCCAGGGGCCGGCTGAAAATCAATCGCCGGCTCCTGCTCTAATCGCCTTCATGCCACCATCTGTCGAGACTCACTCTGACCGAGTCCCAAACTATCCCGGTCACTATCCCGCGGCAATTCGGGCTCCCGCATTTGCATTCCATTTCATAATCCAGGTCGTCCGCCGTCGCCCAATCATGGGTGAGTTCTTCTCCGGGCGCGATATCCCTCATCGCAACAAAAACGATCTGTCCCTGGATTGCAATATTCGGCTCGCAGGAATGGTTCGTATAAATCATGGAGCCTTCTCTTTGCGATTGATCCACGGGCGCGATGAAAAGCTCTTCCGAGATCTGGATCTCCGCCGATCCGAGGTTCGGCCCGCAGGCCATCCATTGCCCCAAACTGAGAATGTGGCCTCCCTTGACGGCGACGATCTCTTCAGCCGCAATCGCCTCTTTCGCGAACAGACCTTTGCCATGAATCGGACTGTCGCGCACTTCCGTCTTTGGGGAACGATAGGTCAAATCCTTCATATTGATTGTTGCCCCCAGCGAAGCAGCGCCTCGGCGAGGGCTTCAGGAGATTCGAGGCCGATCACGTGGCCAGTCTCGGGAATCTTCACGACCTCCGCGTTCGCGATCTTTTCGCGGAAGATATCGGCGTAGATCGGCGAGACGAGGCGATCATGCTCTCCCCAGACGATCAGCGTGGGCGCTTCGATCCGCCGGAGTCTTCGCTCCAATCCGTTCTCTGGAACAGGGAAGAGGAATTTCGCCACGGTTCTGAAGCCGCGCGACATCGTCAGCAGCATCTCGACCTGTTCCTGGGTGCGGTCGTCTTTATCACTGAAGAGCGTGGTCAGCATCATCATCCGCCGCGCCGCAAAGCACGACTGGTCGTGATATAGATACGGAACAAGCTCACCCGGCATCATCCCGAAAATATCGGCGACCGGCGCTTCGTCTCGCCACAATCCGACCGGCGCCAGCAACGCCAATCGCCCTATCTCTTTCGGTCGCAGCGCGGCCATCTCGGCGGCCATCCATCCGCCGAAGGATTCGCCGACGACGTATGGTCGTTCGAGTCCCAGCGCCTCAATGACATCGAAACCGTGCATAAACAGATCGAACTGATCTTCCAGGTATTCCAGGCCGGTTGAGGCGCCGAAGCCGGGGGCCAGGGGGGCGTGGACGTGATATTTGCTCGACAGCAGCGGCAAGACGCCTTCCCAGGCCACAATGCCGCCCGCGCCGTGCAGAAACAGTAGCGGCGGGCCGTCTCCCGCTTCGAGGACTTCGATGGATGGGCGGCCGGCGCCTAAATTGAGCGTTTTGGATTGCGGTGTGGTCATAATTGCTCCTCCATCGGTCGTTCGGCTCGCGATTTAACCGCGGCGTTGTGGCCGCCGGCTTTCTCGCGCCTGTCTTCAGGCAGGGCCTTTGGCCACCAGTGGTCTTCCCATTCGCTCCAGATCGTCCGCAGGTGTGGAATCACTTTAGTGGCGAACAGGTAAGTCGAGCGGTTCGTCAATTCCATAGGCGCCGAGCCTAGGTGCAGTCCCACACCGAGATGACCGCAGCGCAGGTTCCGCGCCAACTCTTCACATCTCTGGCGCACGGTCTCGGGCGAACCGGCGATGATGTAACCGCCTTCGACAAGTTCCTTCCAGCTCTTATTCGTCCCGAAGTTCATGGAGATGTTGCCCGCCTGCGCGACAATGGCAGCGCGGATCGAAGCCTCTGTCATATAGCCGGGCGGGGCGGTCATCCCGGCATATAGATGCAGGCAGCGGTTAAAGAAGTAATCGACGTGCGGGCCCCATTCGCGCTCGCAGGCTTCGTCGGTGTCGCTGACGCAGATCATCTGGAAGAAGGTGCAACTATAAGGGTTCGGCTCCCTGCCGAGCGCCGACATTCGCTCCCAGTAACCGTCGATCATCTTCTGCGCGCGTTTGTAACCGCTGAAGGAGAGGTTGCTGTAGTTGTATCCGCGCTCGGCGCAGAAATCCCAGGTTTCGATAGAGGCCTGGCCGGGCACCCAGATCGGCGGATGCGGCTTCTGTATAGGCTGCGGCCAGACGTTGACGTAGCGCAGCTTGGTGTATTTGCCGTTCCAGGCGAACGGTTCGCGCTCTGACCACGCCTTGATAATCAGATCGTGCGCCTCGCGGTACTTGTCGCGAAGCGTCACCGGGCTTTGCCCGTAACAATAATTCGTGTCCATCGGCGTTCCGACGGGAAAGCCCGCGATCAGCCGCCCGCCGGAGATCACGTCGAGCATCGCGAACTCTTCGGCGACGCGCGTCGGCGGGTTGTAGAGCGCAATCGAATTGCCGAGCACCAGGATCATCGCGTTCGACGTGCGACGCGCGAGCGCGGCCGCCATCAAGTTCGGCGACGGCATCATCCCGTAGGCGTTCTGATGATGTTCATTGACGCCGATGGCGTCGAAGCCCATCTGATCGGCGTATTCGAGCATGTCCAGATATTCGTTGTATAGCGTATGGCCGCGCTCCGGGTCGTAGAGCGCGTTGGGCAGATCTACCCAGACGCCGTGATATCGCTCGCGGAAATCGTCCGGCAGCCAGCGATACGGCATGAGATGGAACCAGTTAACCTTCATAGCGATCTCCTTCTACGCGCCTCCAGCAGAATGTAAAGAAGGATCGCGGCGCGGTTTTTGGTTTATTGGCGATGACGATTGATTAGCGCGCAAATTATCTTCCCGCGTATGTTCAAAGGCAATGGCGGGGTTGATATAATCGGAGCGATCAGGACAAAACCACTAAAGCTCAAAACAATCCTAACGACCGGGAAAATCACAATGAAGCACTCAATGCACAACTGGATGAGGCCGGAACCGATTGAAACAACGCTCGAACGATTACACAGGTTCGGTTACGACGGCATTGAAATCAGCGGCGAGCCCGCGCGCCACAACACGGACGAGGTTCGCGCGCTGATGGACAAATATGAAATCGAATGCTGGGGCGGGGTGACGATGATGTTCGAGGGGCGCGACCTGCTTCATCCTGATAAATCGGTACGCGCCGCCACCGTCGACTATATGAAGGATTGCGTCAGAATGATTAAGGCGCTCGGCGGCGCGATGTTCTGCATCGTGCCTTCGACCGTTGGCAAAGTGAAACCGCTCGCGCCGCCGGCCGAAGAGTGGCGATGGGCGGTCGAAGGGTTGAAGGAAGTCGCGGCCTTCGCCGCCGATCATGGCGTCACGCCGGGGATCGAGCCGCTCAACCGCTTCGAGACCTATTTCATCAACCGCCACGATCAGGCGCTACGATTGGCCGAAGAGGTGGGCGCCGGCCTGGGCGTCGTCCTAGACGCGTTCCACATCAACATCGAAGAGGTCGATCCGATGCGGGCCATCCGCAACGTCGGCGACAAACTGGTCGATTTCCACGTCGCCGACAACAATCGCAAGCCCGCCGGCCAGGGCAAATACGATTGGGCCGAAATAATCTCGACGCTCAAATCAATCAACTATCAAGGCCATCTGACGGCCGAATTCGTGCTGACGATTGACCGCACGCCGCTGGCCCTTTCCTCCGAGAAGCGCGAGAGCGATATGGAATTCACCGAGGCCGACCTGAAATTCATAAGGGATCTGGGTTCTGGTCTGATTAGCGCTGTTGATTATGACCGAGCGGTCGAATCGAGCGTCAGATATCTGAAATCGGTTGGAGCCTGATATACTTACTAAGTGAGTAGCCAGATTTTTTGGCAAAAATGATGTAACGGCTCCGCCACTTTAGCCACAGAGCAAATCGAAGCCGCGTTGTCATTCGCGACGGAATTGGTGGCAAAAATTCAAGCAGCGCCGCTCGCCGGTGATTGAGTGATGAATCTACTAATCGATGAAAATATGCGCGCGAGCCACAGCGAGCGCTGTCCCACATCTTACGCCGCCGCCCGAAATCTTCTGAGGATCGATAATGGAACAGATCAGATTGTCTTCCGCGCTGCGACGATTCAAAGAACTATACGGCGACGGAGAAGTGAGCGTGTTGCGGGCCCCGGCGAGGATCAACATCATCGGCGAACACGTCGATTACGTCCCTGGCGATTCGATGGCGTCGCTGTGTTTCGCCAGCCGCGAACACGCGATGTTTATGCTCTTTCGAGCGTCGGATGAAAGAATCGTTCGCGGCGCTTCGGCGATCGAAAAATTCCCGCGGTTCAGCTTTGCCGTTGATGATGAAAACCTGGAAACAAATCAGCCCTGGGAATCCATCGTCTTCAATCGTCCGGCGCCCGCTCCGCATTGGAGCAATTACGTCAAAGGGGCGGTCAGTTTTGCGCGGTGGAAGTACGGCGCGGGGGTCAAGCGCGGCTTCGATTTCCTGATCGAATCCTCGACCCCGCCCAACAGCGGCGCGTCGTCCTCATCGGCGCTGGTCACGCTTGCGGGCGCGGCGATTCGCCAGGCCAATCATCTCAAACTCGATCCCAGGGAATTGGCCCTCGATTCATCGCAGGCCGAATGGTTCATAGGAACGCGAGGCGGCGCGATGGATCATCTGGCGATCTGCCTGGCCACGCCCGGTAACGCCATTTATATCTCGCACTCGAATCAGCGCGCTGAAACGATACCGATGCCTGATCATCGCTATCGCTGGATCACATTCTTTTCTCACGAGGCGAACAAGGGACGCGAATTGATGTTGGAATACAACGAACGCGTCGCGGTATCGCGCATCATGATTCCGGCCCTGCTGCGGGACGCCGTCGAAATTCCCGAAACGATGGCGCTGGATGAGTTCGAGCGGCGCTTCCCTCGGGCCTTCCGCGAATGCGAACGCGAGTTCCCTGTTCTGGTCAGAGAGCGTCGGGCGCGTCCTCTCAAGTTGTTCGACCGGTCGAAGCATCACCTGGAAGAGTCCATACGTGTGAAGACTATGGCGCGGCTTTTTCTTGCGGATCATTTAAAGGATGAAGAGAGGATGCGCGAGATTGGCAAGACGCTCAATCAATCGCACGCCAGCCTTCGCGATTATTACGAAGTCTCGACACCCGAAGTGGAAAATCTGGTCGAGATCATCACCGCCGATCCGCAGGTTTACGGCGCGCGACTGATGGGCGGCGGGTTCGGCGGAAACGTTCTGGCGCTGACGACGGCTGAAAACGCGCCTGCGCTGATCCGTCGCGCGCAACATGAGTTCTACGCTCCGCGCGGACGCGACGGGCTCGACGAAGGATCGGTGATGATTTCAACGCCTGGCGACGGGCTCGGGTTTATCAAATAAAGTCGCAAAGCCATTGGATATCGGTAATTGGATATTGAATAGCAGGGAGGAAATCATTTTCTCCTGGCCTGCAATAGCCAATAGCCAACAGCCAATATCCAATGAGATCAGGAGGAATGACAATAGTGGCCGATGCGAAAATCGCCTGGAGCCCCAGTCCGATTCCCCATCTGCGCTGGCGGATCGGCGTACTGCTGTTTGCTTCGACGGTCATCAATTACCTTGACCGTCAGACGCTTTCCAACCTCGCGCCTTTCCTCAAACAGGATTACAACTGGACCAATACAGACTATGCGAACCTGATCATCGCGTTTCGCATCGCCTACACATTTGGTCAGACCCTCACCGGGCGATGGTTGGACCGAATCGGCGTGCGGCGCGGGTTGACGATTTCCGTCATCTGGTATTCGGTCGTTTCGATATGCACCGCTCTGGCGGGCGGCTGGCGTAGCTTCGCGGGGTTTCGATTCCTGCTCGGCGCGGGCGAATCGGCGAACTGGCCCGGGGCGACGAAGGCCGTGTCAGAATGGTTCCCGAAGCAGGAGCGCGGATTGGCCACCGCGCTGTTCGACAGCGGCTCTTCGATCGGCGGGGCAATCGCGCCATTTATCATCGTGCCGATTTATTTGCATTGGGGCTGGCGCCCCGCGTTCATCATTCCAGGCCTGCTGGGTTTTGTCTGGTTGATATTCTGGCGGCGGTTGTATCATTCGCCCGAAACGCATCCGCGCCTGAGCGGTAAAGAGCGCGAGATGATCATGGGCGACAAACTCGAATCGGAGACTGAGAAGCGCATCGCGCGTCCTCGCTGGGGCGCCTTGCTGAAATTTCCGCAAACGTGGGGAACGATAGCTTCCAAGGCGTTGACCGACCCTGTCTGGTTCTTCATCAGCGATTGGTTTCCGATCTATCTGGTCGCCAAGGGGATAAAATTGGAAACTGGTTTTGTCGGCATATGGGTTCCTTTTATCGGAGCCGACCTGGGAAATTTCTTCGGCGGCTGGATGTCCGGACTTCTGATCAGGCGCGGATGGTCGCTGGGCGCGGCGCGAAAAGCGCTGGTGGTCTTTGGCGGCCTTGGCTTCACGATTTTAATCCTGACAGTCTTCACGTCAAACCTGTTCGCGCTCGCCCTGCTCTTCGGCGTCGCGGCCTTTGCTTACGCGTCTTTTTCGACGATTGCGAATGTGTTGCCGTCGGATCTGTACAAGAGCGAATCGGTCGCGTCGGTCAGTGGAATGAGCGGAACGGCCGCCGGAATCGGCACAATCATTGCGTTCCAATCAATCGGTTACTTTTCAGACGCGCATGCGGCGGAAGCGGCAAGCGCGTTCGACACCATTGTGATCATTGCAAGCGTGGTCCCGCTGACGGCGATGATCCTGGTCCTGCTGCTCGTGCGCAATACGCGCGCGACCGAAGCCGGGCTGGTACGGCGAATATGAAATCATTGAAGATCGGCATTACAGGCGTTCGCGGCATCGTGGGTGAAACTCTCACTCCCGAACTGGTCATCGCATTCGCCCAGGCGGTTGGGACATACCTCGGCGGCGGGCGCATTCTGGTTTGCCGCGACACTCGCCCGTCAGGGCCTATGGTTCGTTCGGCGGTGATGGCCGGGTTGATCGCCACGGGCTGCGAGGCTATTGATCTGGGCGTCTGCCCGACGCCGACTATGCAACTCGCGGTCAAACGACTCAACGCGGCGGGCGGCGTTTCGATCACCGCCGGCCACAATCCGTCGCAATGGAACGCTCTGAAATTTGTACGCGGCGACGGGCTTTACCTGAACACCAGGCAGGCCGAAGAACTGCTGGATATCTTTCATCAGGGCGAATTCGAAAAAGCGAAATGGAACGAGATCCAGACCCATATCGAAACGCAGAAGGCGGTCGAACGCCACATCGAAGTTTTAAAGAACGCCTTTGACGTCGAAGCGATCAGGGCGCGCAAGCTGACCGTGGCGGTCGATTGCTGCAACGGCGCGTGCTCGGTATTGAGTCCGCGGTGGCTATCGGAACTCGGTTGCGAGGTTCTGGCCATAAATGACGATATCTCGGCGCCGTTCCCTCACGACCCGGAGCCGAAGCGCGAGACTATGGCGCAGCTCAGCGCGATCGTCAAAGCCGGGCGCGCCGACATCGGCTTCGCCCACGACGCCGACGGCGAGCGCCTGGGCGTCGTCACGGAAACCGGCGAGCCTCTCTCCGAGGAAATGACGCTGGAGCTCGCAACCGACATAAAGCTCAGCCGGACGCCGGGCGTGGTCGTCACCAACATCTCAACGACGCAGGCTATCGAAAAGATCGCGTGGCGGTATAACTCGAACGTCGTCCGCGTTCCGGTCGGCGCCGCTTATATTTCCGAAGCGATCCTGGAACATAACGCCGTGATCGGAGGCGAAGGCAACGGCGCGGTGGCAATCCCCGAAATCCACGCGAGCGCCGACAGCGCGGCGACTATTGGGTTGATCCTCGAACAGATGGCCAGGACCGGGAAAAAGGTTTCAGAGCTCGTCGCGAATCTGCCGCGCTACGCGATGTTGAAATATTCGGTGAAAATCGAGCCGAACCTGCTCTACTCCGCGATTCAGAACGCGCGCGATGAGAGCGAACGCGCGGGCGCGGCGGAAATCGATTTGAGCGACGGCGTCAAACTCGCATGGCCGGACGGATGGGTTCACATTCGCGCGTCGAACACAGAGTCAATGATCCGCGTGATCGCGGAGGCGGAGACCGAGGCGCGCGCCAGGGAGCTTTTGTATTGGGCCAGGGATCAGGTCAGGAAGGGATAAAACGATGACTTCCCAACTGGAACGCCAGATCAGACTCAGCAGAATGCTCTCGATGGGATTTGTGTTTACGATCTCGCCGGCGTGGATGTTTTCATGCGCTTCGGTGTTCATCGGGGTCTGGGCGATGTTCATCATCAATGAATCAACCGAACCGATGGCGGGGCGTGTTATTGCCTGGTGGTGTATCATTGTTGGCAGTCTGCAAAATTTGGTAGCGCTTTTATATCTGGTCCAATCCATTTTGATAGAGGTCAATTATTTATGATTCCTTCATCCGGGGCGCAAGAACAAGAGCTCAAAGATTTCGCGCTTCGCTGGCTTCATCTATTGTCCGAAGACAAATTGGAAGAAGCTTGCGCGCAAATTGACCAACCAAGCTGGGATGGCTCCTGGACGCCTGAAAAGGTCGTAAAGATAGTCAATGAGACTTTCCATCCCGAAACGCAATTTTACCGGATTCACCCTGAAAGTCCCCGATTCACAAGCCCCTATGATCTCCCTGAAGAAAAATGGAGCACGGCTGTTTTCGATCTTGATGATGGAAGCTTCTCAATAGAGCAGTCCATTCCGCTTAACGGAGAGTGGAGTGACCTTTCCGCCATTTTTGAGTTTCGAAGAACGCCGGATGGTTATAGAGTAGCCTTGGAAGACTTGCACGTATTGTAAGCATGGGATCTGTTTTATGCGCGCGATTCCAACTTTAAAAATCAGTATCTCCGGCGTTCGCGGCGTGATCGGCGATTCGCTAACGCCCGCGCTTCTGACGCGCTTTGCGCAGGCCTTCGGAACATATGTCGGCTCCGGCGCGATCGTCATCGGGCGCGACACGCGCACATCGGGCGAGATGGTTCGTCAGGCGCTGATCGCCGGTTTGCTTTCGAGCGGCTGTCGGGTGATAGATCTGGATATCTGTCCGGTGCCTACGGTGCAATTGATCGTCAGGCAGCGCCACGCGCAGGGTGGAGTCGCCATTACCGCCAGCCACAACCCGCCGGAATGGAACGCGCTGAAGTTCATCAACTCCGAAGGGCTATTTTTGAGCGCGGGGCAGGCGCGCGAGTTGCTCGACATCTATCACCAGGGCGATTACACAAAGGTCCCCGGCGCCGAGATACGCGGCGTCGAACCGCTGGCGCTCGCGCTCGACGCCCATATCAACGCGATCATCAGTTCAGCCGGCGCGCTGCCGCGAACCGCGCGCAAATTGAAGGTCGCGCTCGATTCGTGCAACGGGGCCGGGTCGCTCGTCGCGCCGCAATTGATCGAGGCTTTGGGCGCCGAAGTCGTCACAATCAACACAACCCCGGACGGATCATTTCCTCGGGATGCTGAGCCGACGGCGGAAAATCTGACCGGTCTGTGCCAATTAGTCAAAAAGAGCGGCGCCGACATCGGCTTCGCGCAGGACATGGACGCCGACCGGCTGGCCGTCGTGGATGAAAAAGGCGAGCCGATCGGCGAGGATTACACGCTGGCGCTGGCGGCCCGCTACGTTTTGAGCAAAACGCCGGGCCCGGTCGTGACAAATCTCTCGACTACTTCGGCGATGGATGATGTTGCGCGAATGTTCAATTGCCGCCTTTACAGATCGAAGATCGGCGAGGCCAACGTCACGGAGATGATGCGGCAGGTTGGCGCGGTGATCGGAGGCGAAGGCAACGGCGGCGTGATTTACCCTCG
>DASUFM010000656.1:0-6652 GCA_036274535.1 Blastocatellia bacterium | reverse complement strand
AAGTCAAAGGCGAGCCGATCCTGGTTCCGCGCAAACGAACGGACTGGGCATGCATCGTTTATTCGTCGGGAACCGGCGGCCGTCCAAAGGGCTGTGTGCTGACGCACGAAAACTACCTGGAACAATGCTCATCACTCACTTCGCTTTACCCCTTCTGGCCGGGCGTGCGATACCTTAGCATCCTGCCCACCAACCATGCGATTGACTTCATGGTCGGGTTCATCGGCCCGTTTGTGTGCGGCGCGACCGTCGTACATTTGCGAACGCTGCGCCCGGAATTCGTGCGCGAAGCGTTCACGCGCTATAAAATCAATTACGTCGCGCTGGCGCCTCTGATCCTGAAAAACCTGCAGGCGGGCCTGCAGCAGCGATTCGACGCATTGCCGCCGATCAAGCGTTTCGTATTCGACAACATGGTCAGGATCAATCGCGCGCTGACCCGGAAAGAGCCGAACCTGGCGCTGAGCCGCATACTGTTCAAGCAGGTTCACGACGCTTTCGGCGGCGAGTTGCGCGCGATCTTCGCCGGCGGCGCGTTCTGCGACCCGCAAATGATCCAGTTTTTCTATGATATCGGCATCCCGGTCTCCATCGGCTATGGGTTGACCGAGGCCGGCACGGCAATCACGCTCAACGACTTCAAACCGTTCCGCGCGGACACGGTCGGCAAGCCGCTGCCCGGCACGGAAGTGAAGATCGTCAATCCGGACGCCGACAGGATCGGGCAGGTGGCGGTGCGAAGCAAAACGGTCATGTCGCATTACCTCGATGATCCCGAATTGACCGCGGAGACGATCGTCGATGGCTGGCTGATGACGGGTGACCTGGGCCGGTTCGATTGGATGGGCCATTTGCTGCTTTTCGGCAGAATAAAAAACATGATCGTCACAGAAGAGGGCAAAAATGTTTATCCCGAAGACATCGAGAGGGCCTTCGAGGGATTGCCTGTAAAGGAGTACTGCGTCTTTGCGGCCAATTATATCTGGCCGGAGCGGTCCATGCTCGGCGAAAAGCTGATCATTGCGCTGCGCCTCAATGAAGGCCAGGAATTAACCGAAGAGTTGATCAGGAACGTATCAAGGCGTAACAACACTCTCCTCAATTTCAAACGAATCAGCGGTTATATGCTGTGGGACGCCGATTTCCCGCGCACGGCCTCGATGAAGATCAAACGATTCGCGCTGGCCGAAGAAATTCGCGGACGCCTCGACCGCCAGACCGCGATCAAGGAACTTTAAGCGAGATGAATTTGCCACAGAGGACAAGGAGACAAGGAGACAAGGAGAGGGGGAGACAAGGAGAAAGGGAGAAAATTCTCCTTGTCTCCTTGTTTCCCCCTCTCCTTGTCTTTCCTTCTCTGTGACTCTGTGTCTCTGTGGCGATATCGATATGAAGACTTCGACTTTAGCGGTGGTAAATCCCGCGGCGGGTTTCGGCAAATGCGCGAAATTGCTCGGGCCGGCGCTGGATAGGCTGCGCGCGTCGGGCTTGCGGTTCGACGTGGCGGAAACAAAGCGCGCGGGCCACGGAATCGAAATCGCGCGGAACGCCTGGCGCGAAGGCTATCGCAAATTCATTGCGGTCGGCGGCGACGGCACTTCGTTTGAGATCGTCAACGGGCTGTTTCCCGAGGCGGCGGGCGTCCCGGACAGCGGGAAACCGTCGCTGGGATTTCTTCCGCTAGGCACGGGCAACTCGTTTCTGAGAGATTTCACTGACGACAGCGTCGAATACGCCACGCGGGCGATCATCGAAGAACGCTCTCGCCCCTGTGACGTGATCCGGCTGAAACACAAAGATGGCGAGGTATTTTTCATCAATATCCTGAGCCTGGGTTTTGTGGCTGACGTCGCGACCCTCGCCAACCGGCGGTTCAAGCCTCTGGGAGCGGCGAGCTATGCCCTGGCGGTCGTGCTGTGCCTGGCCAGTTTCAGGAAACAGACATACAGGATAAAACTGGACGGGATCGAAGACCCTGATCCGCCGAGCACCGCGCTGTTGATCTTCAACAACAGCAAGTTCACGGGCGGCCATATGATGCTCGCGCCGAACGCGGATACGGGCGACGGCCAGATAGACATTGTGCGGTGGTCGTCGGGGCGATTCGATTTCATCTGGAACTTTCGGAAATGTTATGACGGCTCGCACGTCGAACACCCGCTGGTCTGGCAGGCGCGCGCGCGTCACATCGCCCTCGATTTTGATTCGCCCGTCGATATCATGATCGACGGCGAGGTCATGAGAGCGCAACTCGAATCACTCGAGGTTTTGCCGTCGGCTTTGAATGTAATGGTCTGATGAGCGACAACACTTTTATCCGATCCGAAGTCAGGAATCATCCGAGTCGCAACTGGCCTTCTCTGAGTTTCATCAGCAAGGCGTATTACGCGCTGCGGTCAATCATCATCTGGCTCGCCAGCATGGCCTTCTTTTTCCCCGTCTGTTCGTTCCTGGTCCTGCTCGGCGCATTCATCGACCCGCGCCGGAACGACAGGCCGCAGCGGTGGCTCTTCCGCAACATTCTGCGCGTCGCGGGAGTCGATTTCGAGGCGCGGTATTCGCCCGGCTTCGACCGCGAGAGAACCAGTTTCTTCATCTGCAATCACATAGACATCTGGGACGCGTTCATCATCTACTCAGCGATCCCTCAATTCGTGCGAGGGCTCGAACACGAGTCGCATTTCAAAGTCCCCGCCTACGGCTGGATGATGCGGCGGTTCGGCAACGTCCCGGTCCCGCCCGAAGGCAATCTGGCGAAGTACAAGCAAATGATGAAACTGACGAGGGAAACGCTGGATAAAGGCGTCAGCCTGATCGTTTTCGCCGAAGGCACGCGCACCCGCGACGGCCGCGTCGGCCCGTTCAACCCCGGCGCTTTCAGAATGGCGATCCAATTCGGTTACCCGATCGCGCCGATGAGCGTTGTGGGCGCTTACGAGTTCAGCAGGAAAGGCGATTGGAAACTCTTCCCTTCCAAAATCACAGTCTATATTCACGACACGATCGAAACCAAAGACCTCGGCAAAAACGACGTCGAAGCTCTGATGAACCGCGTCCATGAGATCGTGTCGAAGCCCGTGGACGAATATTACGGCATACATACCGATTCAAAATTACAGATAGTCCACTAGAGCGTTGAGAAGTTGTCCATTACCGGATGGTTTACCGGGAGTTCGACTGGACGGTTGCCGGGGCGCGTCGCCAGGATCGTCTTCATTCCGGCCGCGCGCGCGGCGTCCAATTCGGCGATCACGTCGGAAATAAAGACTATTTCAGCCGGGGCCAATCGTAATTCTTCGGCAATTCTTTGGTAGCTGCCCGCTTCGATTTTGTGGCCGACGGTGGTGTCGAAGTAACGATAAATATGGCCGGTCAGGTCGCCCGCGGCGGTGTGGGCGAAGAGCAGTTTCTGCGCCAGCGCGCTGCCCGAAGAGTAGATACAGATCAATTTGTTTTGCCGCCTCCATCGAGCGAACGCCGGCGGCACATCGTCGAAGACCTCGCTGAACAGTTCTCCAGCCCGGTAGCCTTCCTGCCAGATTCTCCCCTGAATCGATTTCAGAGGCGTCGATTTACGGTCGCGATCCATCAGCCAGTGAATATAAGCGATCGCCGATTCGATCAATTCGCTCGAAGATTCTCCTTCGAGCGCAGGAGGATTGAGGCCATGAGAGAGGTCGGCGGAGCGCTCAGCGCGCAATTGCGCCAAATCCGCTTGAACCTCGGGCGCATCCCAATTGCGGCTGAGATAATCCCTGACGCGCGCGCGCGCGAATGGAAAAAGCGTCTTGTAAACGAAATCTATCGGCGTCGTCGTGCCCTCGATGTCGAGGAGAATGAGCGACGCCGATAGTTCATTCAGATTTACGGTCATTGCGCCAGTGCTGGGATATAAGAAGGGCCGAAACAGAGCGGTTGAAACTCGCCGTCGACGCCGCTCGCCGTGTAATGCGGAGTCCAGCCCGCCGGGTCCTTGAACAGACGAATGGCGCGGATGCGCCGATCCGCGCAGAGATTGAACCAGTGCATGAAGCCGGACGGGACTCTGATAAGGTCTCCGGCTTCGACCTCTATGGCGACCACCGGGCCGTTCCGCACATGAAGATGGAACAACCCTCGCCCTTCGATTATGAATCGCACCTCGTCATCGTCGTGCCAGTGCTCGCGGTTGAATTTGGCCAGCATCTCCTCGAGGCCGGGCGTTTGCGGTTTGACGTCAATTACGTCCGCCGTGACGTATCCGCCGCTCTCTTTGAGCCTTTCAATCTCTGACGAATACGCGGCGAGAATCTGTTCCGCCGGAGCGTCCGCCGCAACAGCCACGTAAGGCTTCCAGATTTCATAATCCACGCCGATGCCTGCCAGATAAACCGCGATCGACGCAGGCTCATCGATAGTCCGATTCTCTTTCGGGATTGTCAGAATTGCCATAATTTTCTCCGATATAGAGCCTATAGGGCTTTACGCCATTTTCGTTCGGCCGATTACTTCGAGCAGGAATTCAAATATTTCCACGTGACGCCTGGCTTCATCCACGCTCTTCCCCCAGGTGTAAAGGCCATGGCCGCGCAGCAGGAACCCGTGCGCGTTCGGACGCTGTTGCAGAATCTCTTTCAATTCGCGCGCGAGTTCATCCATATTCTGCGAATTGTCCAGAATCGGCAGCCATTCGCGGTGCTCGTGCGTGCGCACACCGGCCAGGCCTTTGAGCATCTCGAAGCCTGAAATCTCGATCCCGCTTTCATTTACCAACAAAGCGGAAAGCGAAGCGCTCCAAACCGAATGCGTGTGCAACACCGCCATTGCTCGTCTATGGCGAATGATGGCCAGGTGCAGCTTGGTCTCGTCCGATGGGCGGCCTTCGCCAGCGATGACGGCGCCGTCGCCGTCAACCTGCACAAACTGACCGGTCGTCAGCCGCCCCTTATCGACTCCGCTCGATGTAATTATCAGGCGCAGCGGCTCCGATCCGGCCACCGCGCTGAAATTGCCGCTGGTGCCGAGCGCCCAACCACGCTGATAAAACCCCCTTGCCGCTTCAGCCAACGAAGAGGCCAATTCGATTGCATGATCTGTGTCTGCCTGCGTCATAAAGTACGTAAACTCATTTTATTGAGAAGATACATAACGGTCAATCTTCAGCCACCGCAGACACCGCAGACACAGAGAAAGAAAGACAGGGAGACAGGGAGACAGAGATAAAAAAGTCCTGTCTCCTTGTCTCCCCTTCTCCTTGTCTCCCACTCTCTTATCACCTCTGTGGCTCTGTGGCTCTGTGGCTATTCTGCTCTCCCATCTCGCGCAATCGCCGCTCCAGTTCCTGAGTGATGCGCGCGGGATCAGTTCCATGCTCAAAGGTCACAGGTTCGCCAAAAGTCACGGTTACCGTCCCGGGGCGCGAAAAATAGCGCCGCTGCCTTGTAAGATCGAACAATCCTTCGATCCTGATCGGCGCGACCGGCAGGCCAAGGTCCCCCGCCAACAGACCGATGCCGCTCATAAACGGATTCATTCGCCCGTCCTGTGTTGTGCGGCCTTCGGGGAATACCAGGACGTTGTAGCCTTCATCCGCGGCCTGTCCGGCAAAAGAGAAGGCTCGCCGGAACCCGCTCTTTTGCGGCAGAGCGAAGACGTTGAAGATCGTGACGACCAGCAGATAGCTCACGCGATTCAACCATCGTCCGAACCAATTCGATCCTTCCAGTCCGTGACGCAGTCCGCGCAGCCGTTCGCCGGCCATCGCGATCGCCAATTTATGTCTGAATTTCAATGGCAATGCGAACATGATCATTCCGGGATCGACCATCGAGATGTGATTGGCGATAAAGAGGACCGGCCCGCGCAAATCGCGCAAGCGCTCCCTGCCTCGGACGCGCGGCCAGCACATCACGCAAACAAACGGCGCGACGAGCAGATAAAAAGCCAGCGAGCGAAGCCGGTTGACAGGCCCTCGAAGCGACCATTTCGGATAAGGATATTCCGCGGCGGCGTCCTCGCGCCGGCCCTCGTGGATCATTCGTTCGAGGTCGCCGAGCGTGGTCTCCGGAGTCAGCGCCGCCTCGTCGAGTTCTATCTGGTAGCGGTCTTCCAGCGCGCCGAGCAATTGAACACGCCCGAGCGAATCGAGCCTCATATCAACGCTCAGATTCGCTTTCGCGTCCGGCTTGTCAATATGGGCGCCGCTGATCGACGCGATCAATTCAACCAGCGACGAATCCTTACTCAAAGATGTGGCGGCAGCGTCTGAAACGCCGGCCAGAGCGGCTTCTTTTACAAGCGGCTTGCGTATTTTGCGCGTCGGAGTGCGAGGGAAATCGGCTTCGGGCCAGATGAACCAGCGACGTATCTGCTGGGACTGGTTGAGCTGCGCGTTGGCGCGGTTGACGACTTCGGCGGCGACGGCGCCCTGATCGCGCAAAATCAGCGCGGCCACGGCTTCGGGCCCTCGCGGGCCTTCGACGCCGACAACACAACTGGCTTTAACCTCGGGCTGGCGATTGAGCGCGGCCTCCAGATCGTCTGGATAGACGTTCACCCCGGCCGCGGTGACGATCACGTCTTTTTTGCGGCCTTTGAAAAAGATATTTCCTTCGGCGTCCATCTCGCCGATGTCGCCTGTGCGGAGCCAACCCGAGTTTGTAGTTCCGACTTC